>JBIKZM010000041.1:0-8363 GCA_044354735.1 Crocinitomicaceae bacterium | reverse complement strand
CAACAGCCTTAGGTCAAGTGTATACTTTTGGCCCAACGTTCAGGGCAGAAAATTCCAATACATCTCGCCACTTAGCTGAATTTTGGATGATTGAGCCTGAAGTTGCGTTCAATGACCTCCAAGACAACATGGACCTCACCGAAGACTTCCTGAAGTATATCTGTGCTTATGTTTTGGAAAACTGTGCGGCCGATGTTCAGTTTTTGGATGAACGCGACACACAAGAGCAAGCGCAGAAACCAGCAAATGAGCGCCACGAAATGAGCCTCTTAGAGCGCCTTAAGTTTGTCATCGAAAATCCTTTCAAACGCCTCACCTATACTGAAGCCATTGCCGTACTGCTGAATTCAAATCATTACAAGAAAAAGAAATTCAAGTATCCAGTAGAGTGGGGTATTGATCTCCAAAGTGAGCATGAGCGTTATTTGGTAGAAAAAGAATTCAATTGTCCGGTTATTTTAACGGATTATCCGGCCAAAATCAAGGCGTTTTACATGCGCTTAAACGAAGATGGCAAGACTGTTGCGGCAATGGACGTCTTATTCCCAGGAATTGGCGAAATTGTTGGCGGCTCCCAGCGCGAAGAACGCTATGATGTTTTGGTTCAGAAGTGCGAAGAGTTTGGCATTCCTGCAGAAGAACTCTGGTGGTATTTTGACACGCGCAAGTTTGGAACGGTTCCGCATGCAGGTTTTGGCCTTGGTTTTGAACGCATGGTCATGTTTGTAACAGGCATGTCTAACATCCGTGACGTCATTCCATTTCCGCGCACACCATTGAACGCAGAGTTTTAAGTCCTTCGAGGTTTTGTTTTATTGAAGGTTTATTCGCCCAGCGCGTGTTTGCCGGCAATGAATCCTGTGGTCCAGGCCGCTTGAAAATTGAATCCGCCGGTTATGCCATCAATATCCAACACTTCACCCGCAAAAGAAAGTCGCGGGTATTTTTTGCTTTTCATCGTCTGAAAATCGATTTCACTCAACGCAACACCTCCTGCCGTTACAAATTCTTCTTTGAAGGTTGTTTTGCCTTGCACCTCAAAGCGGTCATTGAGTAGGGTATTGATCAGTTTATTGCTTGCTTTTTTACCTACTTCGGCCCAGCGCAGGTCTGATGAGATTTCAGCGCGCTCTAATAAATGCAGCCACAAGCGATTGGTCAGTGGGGTGGGGTTCCAATTGCTTAGTTTCTTTGCGCCGTGGGCCGTTATGGTATGTAAAAGATCTTGGCGCAATGCTTCTTCCTTTTTTTGATCCAGCCAATTGACAAGGATATGAAACTGGTAATTTTTTTCAGCAAGCAAGCGCGCTCCCCAAGCGGAAAGCAACAAAACGGCTGGCCCGCTCATGCCCCAATGTGTGATGAGTAAGGGACCTTGCCCATTTAGTTTCGTGCCTTCAATTTTGACAGTAGCGTTTGGCACAACTGTTCCCATGAGTTCGCAAATGGGGTTTTTTGGCATATTGAAAGTAAATAGAGAAGGCAGCGGCTCTACAATTTCTAGTCCGATGGTTTCAAGCCAATTGAGACTGCTTCTTTTTGGGTGGCCGCCAGCGCAGATAATGACATGGTCAAAAGTTTGTATTTCTTCATTGTTATGAATAAGTACATTTTCGCTACTGACTTCTATAGATGAAATATATTGCTGGGTTTTGAGCGTAATTCCGAGTTGCTTGCATGTATTCATGAAGCAATCGATGACCACTTGTGAATCATTTGCAACTGGAAAAACACAACCGTCGGGATACACTTTGAGGGCTACTCCTCTTGATTCAAACCATTCGAAGGTATCTGTCGCTGCAAATTGATGAAAAGCCTTGCGCAGCTGTGTGTTGCCTCTTGGGTAAGCTTTAGAGAGTTCATTGATATCCGGGCTGTCATGGGTCACATTGCAGCGGCCCCCGCCTGAAATCTTGACTTTAGACAAGAACTTATTGCTTTTTTCGAGTAGGCAGACGTTGGCCTCTGGCCAGTGCTGTTTGGCCGCTATTGCGGCAAAGAAACCCGCGGCGCCGCCGCCAATGACGGCAATTTTTTGCTTGCTGCCCATTAGTAAATCTTGTTAATTTTCCAATTTCGACCATTAAACAGAGCGCTCTCTTGTTCCTTTTTTCCTTTGAGGGCTTGGTAAAGCGGCGCCTCAGGGCTCAAGCAAAAAAACGTTGTTTGATCCAGTTGTATTTGACCAAAAGGCACACTACAGTAGTACCAATTTTGATCTATTTCAAAAAGTGAGCCCACTAGAATTTGGTCGAGCGGTACACTTGGATCTAATTTTTGTAGGTCAGCTAATTGTTGTTGGGCAAGTGCAATTTGTTGGTCAAGTTTTCCGATTTCGATTTGCGCCATGGCAATACCGACTTCGTGTTTGTCGCCGGCAGAACCCTTTCCACGTTCTGTACTATCTATACTTAATTGGCTTCGCTCGAGTTGCAGCGCAGATTTTCTACTTTCCAGTGCGTTAAATAAATGGTCGTGGAGCCTTGTTTTGAGGGACATATCTTGCAAAAATAGCCCGATTTGTCGTAAATTCGCGACTTTACAAAGCAAACGTTCATGAAAGCAAAATATCCTGAGTACAAAGGATTAAATCTCCCCAATGTCGCTGCAAGCGTTCTTGAAAAATGGCAAAACGACTCCATTTTTCAGCAATCGGTTGCTCAGCGCAATGGTGCACCGTCTTTTGTCTTTTATGAAGGTCCGCCTTCTGCAAATGGCTTGCCGGGCATACACCACGTCATGGGCCGCGCCATCAAAGATATCTTTTGTCGTTACCAAACGCTCAAAGGAAAGCAGGTGCATCGCAAGGCGGGTTGGGATACCCACGGCTTGCCTGTAGAGCTCGGCGTAGAGAAAGAACTCGGCATTACCAAAGAAGACATCGGCACCAAAATTTCCGTAGATGCCTATAACGACGCGTGTAAAGAAGCGGTCATGCGCTACACCGACATCTGGAACCAACTCACCGAAAAAATGGGGTATTGGGTCGATATGCAAGACCCATATATTACCTACTCGCCTAAATATATGGAGACCGTTTGGTGGTTGTTGGCTCAGCTTTACAACAAAGGTTTGCTGTACAAGGGCTACACCATTCAACCGTATTCCCCTAAAGCAGGCACCGGACTTTCTTCACATGAGCTCAACCAGCCAGGTTGCTACAAAGATGTCAAAGACACCACTGTGGTGGCTATGTTTGAGATGTTGGACGGCCAAAGTTTGCCATTTGAAGCTCAGTTTTGCGAAAAAACACACTTACTCGCCTGGACGACCACACCCTGGACGCTCCCATCCAATACAGCGCTTACTGTTGGCCCTCAAATTGAATATGCTGTTGTAGCAACCTACAACCAGTATACGTATACGCCAATGCAAGTGATCCTCGCCAAAAATTTGGTGGGCTATCAATTTGCGAAAGGTTTTGTGGCGGCAGAAAACACCGCTGAACTTCAAAATTATTCCGCCGGAGACAAACAAATTCCTTTCATGGTTTTAGGAACTTGTAAGGGCCAAGACCTTATCGGCTCAAAGTACCAACAGCTTTTGCCTTATGCCCAACCGGCAGAAAATCCACAAGAAGCATTTCGCGTTATTGGTGGCGATTTCGTAACAACCGAAGACGGCACCGGAATTGTACACACCGCTCCAACATTTGGTGCAGACGATGCGCGTGTAGCAGCTGAAGCCGGTGTGCCAGGGCTGCTCGTCGCAGACGAGCGCGGCAACCTCGTTCCACTCGTGGACCTCCAAGGCCGCTTCAGACCCGAAGTAGGCCCATATGCTGGCATGTACGTCAAAAACGAATACTACGATGCAGGCCAAGAGCCCGAGCGCTCTGTAGACGTCCAAATTGCCATTCAACTGAAAGAAGAAGGTAAAGCCTTTAAAGTAGAAAAATACGAGCACTCGTATCCGCACTGCTGGCGCACTGACAAACCTGTTTTGTACTATCCTCTAGACTCCTGGTTTATCCGCGTTACCGATCAAAAAGACTTACTCGTAGCCCTCAATAAAGAAATCAATTGGAAACCCGAGGCTACCGGTACTGGCCGCTTTGGCAAATGGCTCGAAAACGCCAATGACTGGAACCTCTCGCGCTCTCGCTTTTGGGGCATTCCCATTCCTATTTGGTCTACAGAAGAAGGAGACGAGCGCATCTGCATCGATTCAATTGCCTCCCTTCGCGCGCAAATTGAGCAGTCTGTAGCTGCTGGCCTCATGGAATCCAATCCATTTGCAGATTTTGACCCCAACAACTTTTCAGCTGAAAATTACGACCTCATAGACCTGCACAAGCACAAGGTAGATCCGATCATTTTGGTGTCGCCAAGTGGCAAGCCGATGAAACGCGAGGCCGACCTCATTGACGTTTGGTTTGACTCCGGCGCCATGCCTTATGCCCAATTGCACTATCCGTTTGAAAACAAGGCGCTCATCGATGAAAACCTCGCTTTCCCTGCCGATTTCATTGCCGAAGGCGTAGACCAAACGCGTGGATGGTTTTATACACTGCATGCTATTTCTACAATGGTTTTCGGAGAAAAAGCCTATAAAAATGTAGTTTCTAATGGTTTGGTCTTAGATAAAAACGGCCTAAAAATGTCCAAGCGCTTGGGCAATGCCATTGACCCTTTTACAACCCTAGACAAATACGGCCCAGATGCCACGCGTTGGTACATGATCACCAACGCCCAACCCTGGGACAACCTTAAATTCGATCTTGAAGGCATTGCCGAAGTGCAGCGCAAATTCTTCGGAACGCTTTACAATACCTATTCATTTTTTGCACTTTACGCCAATATTGATGGTTTTGATTTTAGCGCTGCACCCATTGCACTTCACGACAGACCCGAAATTGACCAATGGGTGATTTCCAAACTCAATTCTTTGGTTGCAGAGGTAGATGCTGCTTTTGCCGCCTATGAGCCCACCAAAGCAGGGCGCGCCATTCAAGACTTTGTCACTGAGCAGCTCTCCAATTGGTACGTGCGTTTGTGCCGTCGCCGCTTCTGGAAAAACGACGACAGCCAAGACAAGCTTGCAGCTTATCAGACCTTATATACTTGCCTGGAAACCGTAGCTATTTTAGCTGCGCCAATTGCACCGTTCTACATGGATCAGTTGTATTCTGACCTCAACGCCACCACAGGTCGCCAAGCGCATGCGTCTGTTCACCTCGCCGATTTCCCGAGTGCAGATAGCCAACAAATCCTTCTCACCTTAGAGACACAAATGGAGTTGGCACAAAAAGCTTGTTCGTTGGTACTCGCCCTGCGCAAGAAGCAACACATCCGCGTGCGCCAGCCACTTCAAAAGATCATGATTCCTGTGTTGAATGCCCAAGAAGCTGCCAATTTCCGCCATGTCACCGATCTGATTTGTTCGGAGGTCAACGTGAAAGAACTTGAGTTGCTCACCGACACCGGTATTCTTGTCAAGTCGATCAAGCCCAATTTCAAAACTATAGGCCCAAAATATGGCAAACAAATGAAGGCGCTTAGCCAGTTGGTACAGCAATTTGACCAAAATGATATTGCACAAATTGAACAAAATCAAGGATGGAATGGCCAGATAGAAGGGGAGGCCATCGCCTTAGATCTCACTGATTTTGAAATCCAAGCACAAGACATTCCTGGGTGGTTAGTGGCCAATGAAAATGGTTTAACCGTGGCTTTAGATGTCACCATTTCTCCAGCACTTAAAGCCGAAGGCTTGGCACGTGAAATTGTCAATCGCATCCAGAACTTGCGCAAGGAAAGCGCATTTGATGTCACTGATCGCATTTTAGTCCAGATTGATACTACGGTAGCCATACAAGAGGCCATTACAACGCATAAAGCTTATATTTGCGCAGAGGTCTTGGCCAATGACATTCAATTTACAAGCCTTTCTGTCGAAAAAACAGAAGAAATTGAAGCACCTGCCGACACCGCTATTCAACTTTCAAAATAATGCTCATGAACAAATGGTTCCTAGACGATAAAGAAACCCAGACCCTTAGTGGTGCTGCCGTTAAGTGGTTTGATCATCGCTTTTTTGAAATCAAGTTTGAAGGTAAAAAGTACCATGGCGAGCTCGTTTCAGACCAATCCGAAACAGGTCAGCTCACTATTCGGGTCAATCACCGCACTTTTCAGCTCAAGAAAGGCCACGCCTTAGATGCGCTAATTGCGTCCATGGGCCTAGACCAACCCAAATTGCGCAAGCTCAAAGAAATGCAGGCGCCTATGCCAGGCCGCGTAACCGCTATTCATGTACAGGTTGGCCAAGAAGTGGAGCCCGGTACGCCCTTGCTTTCACTAGAAGCCATGAAAATGGAAAACGTACTGAAGGCAGAAGGCATTGGGGTTGTTTCCGCAATTTCTATTCAGCAAGGCGATGTGGTAGAAAAAGGCGCGCTTTTGATTGAATTTACTTAAGCCATTTACTTGATCCTGATCTGACAATTTTTGTCTCGATCCAATACTATTTTAGCCGATTCAAAACTCGGCGCTGAAAAGGTTTCTCTGGCGTTATTGGAAAAGCCATAGGCTTCTGTTGGCGAACCAAATAAGTTTTTATCGAGTTTGCCATTTTTGTTTTCGTCGTGGTAAATAGCGAGTGCGTAGCTGTCTTTGGGTAAGTTTTTGAACTTATAGACATGGCTTTTGCCGTCGTGCGTAACCACAACTCCTTTGTACTGCTTGCCGAAATTTGGAAAAGACGCACTTGAATTGAAAAGCCCAATAAAAAGATTGCCTTTGGTATTAGGGATGCCTTCTACCTGCACTTCTAGATCATAGGTAGTGCCCAAAAGGCAAAGTAAAGTAAACGCAAGTAATAGTTTCATATAGCGACTAACAAACTTAAGCTAAAGCTGTTCAACAACCAACGGATTCTCCTAACTTTGTTCAATGACAAAACACGTACTTGTTACAGGTGGTGCGGGCTACATTGGCTCACACACCGTTCTTGCATTGCAACAGCAAGGTTACACACCAGTGATTGCCGACGACTTTCGCAATGCAAATAAAATCGTTTTAGAGGGTCTTCGCGCCATATTAGGACATGATCCACTGCTCCATTGTATAGATATCTGCGACAAGCAAGCTTTAAGCGAGTTGTTTGACAAATATACTTTTGAAGGCGTGATTCATTTTGCTGCTTACAAAGCAGTTGGTGAATCTGTCGCCAAACCACTAGATTACTACCAGAACAATTTAGTGGGCCTGATCAACGTACTGTCTCTTTTGCAAGCGCATCAAGTCAATAATTTTGTGTTTTCATCTTCTTGCACCGTTTATGGTGAACCAAAAGGGGAGAAAGAAGTCAGTGAAACTACCCCAAAACAATTACCGGAGTCACCTTACGGTTACACCAAGTGGATGGGAGAGCAAATCATTGCTGATTTTCACCAAAGTGCGCCAGCGCTCAAACTCATGAACCTCCGCTATTTCAATCCAGTTGGGGCCCATGCATCGGCACTTATTGGGGAGTTTCCGATCGGAAAACCCAACAACTTATTGCCGTTTGTCACCCAAACAGCTATGGGAAAATACCCTCACCTTACCATTTTTGGCTCTGATTACCCCACCCGAGATGGCTCTTGTATCCGCGATTACATCCATGTCCAAGATTTAGCTGAGGCGCACGTTGCAGCCCTAGACTTCTTGTCCAAACAACAAGAAGGGCTTTTAGAAGCGGTCAATATTGGCACGGGAACAGGCACATCTGTACTAGAAATTGTGGCTGCTTTTGAACGCGTTACAGGCCAAGCTTTGCCATATATCATTGGCCCGAGAAGACCGGGAGACGTCATTGAAATATACGCCAATGCCACCAAAGGCGAGCAAATGCTTGGCTGGAAGGCACGTCTGGGCATCGAAGATGCGCTCAGAGATGCCTGGGCTTGGGAACAACACCTCACGACTCTATGATCATCGATACCCATTCGCATCTTTACGCTGAAGAATTCGATCTCGACCGCTCCGAAGTATTGAGCCGTGCCGCACAAACAGGTGTTGGCGCCATTCTTTTGCCCAATATCGATACGCAGAGCATCGTTGCATTAGAAAACTTGGCCACTACCACCCCTAATTGTATCCCGATGATGGGCTTGCATCCAACCTACGTGAAGGAAAATTGGCAGCAAGAATTGGCAGCCATTGAAAAGCAGCTTTTTGCAGCGCCTGAACGCTATTGCGCGGTTGGCGAAATCGGTTTAGACCTCTACTGGGATGACACCTTTCTAGAAGCCCAAAAAGAAGTGTTTCGCATCCAAGTGCAGTGGGCAAAGAAACTCCAACTTCCTATCGCTATACACGTACGCAAAGCTTTTGAAGAATTATTTGCCGTCCTCGACGAAGAGTGGACACCAGCACTTA
>JBIKZM010000252.1:0-2784 GCA_044354735.1 Crocinitomicaceae bacterium | reverse complement strand
AAAAACTACTCCTCAAACGCTTGGGGAATATTACCCAAGGCGCTATCCAAGTTGATTACAAAATGAGTTTTCCAGGCGGTAAAAAACCGCGCATGATTTGAACCCTATGAAAAGACTATCTATTTTTACTATCCTCACTTGTTTCTTTTTATTTTCTTGTCGAGATACCCCCGAGCAAAAAAGCAAAAAAGAAAATCTACGCGAAGGCATTGCTTCTTATGAAGATTCGCTTGCCAATTTGCAAAAGGATCCAAAAAAAGCAGCCAAAATCACGAGTTTGGCTCAAATTGAACTCATCAATCGCTTGCTTGCCTACAGTCGTTCTTTTCCAAAAGACACCTTCTCGGCCGATTGTCTGTTCAAAACCCACATGATTTACGAACACTTGCGTGCCCCACGAGAAGCTAGGGCTTATGGCGATACCTTATTGCAGCGCTTTCCAAACTACAAAAATAAATTGCTTGTGTTAGAGAGTCTTGGAAGTTCGTACGATGTCAATGAGCCACGCGATACCGCAATGGTCAGAAAGTACTATTCTCTTTTACTCCTGAGTTCCAAGGTAGACGCCCAAAAGAAGAAAGATATCAAAGCGCGTTTGGCAATGCTCGACCTCACTTTCGAAGAATATATCTTGAAAGGCGATTTCTCAATTGGGCAAGGAAACTAAGCCTGGGTCAGGCGTAGAAAATCTTCTATAAAACCCGGATAGGATTTCTCAATAGCTGAAGCATCTTCTAATTCTTGTCCTTCTGTACAAAGCAAACTCGCCACACAACTCGCCATCACAATCCGGTGGTCATTGTAAGTATTGATTTTTACACTTTTGATTTGCCCCGTTCCTTGTATTTCAATTTTGTCTTCTTGAATCTGGTAGCCAATGCCCCACATTTCTAAAGCGGCGCACATGGCCTTCAAGCGGTCAGACTCCTTATTTTTGAGCCGATGAATACCACTCAGCGTACTCTTTCCTTTTGCAGCACAGGCCAAAACGGCCAAAACAGGAAATAAATCGGGTTGCTGGGTACAATCAAAGTCAAAAGGATTTTTGTCTTGGCTCTCCAAAATCATGAGTTTGCCGTTTATCCATTCGCTTTTTGCGCCAAATTGCGCAAGTACCTTCAGAAGGTTTTGATCGGGTTGTAAACTCAAACGATTTAGTCCTGAGACTTCAATTTTTCCACGAATGGCTGCGCCAACTAAATGTGCGGCAACACTGCTCCAGTCGCCTTCAACTTGCATACTTGGACAAGAAAGTTGTTGCGCACCTTCAAAAGAGTAAGTTTCGCCATTTTGTTGGTAAACAAAACCAAACTGGCTCAATGCGGCTAGCGTCATTTCAAAATAAGGACGGCTATTGAGATTTTTGATGGTGATTTGCCAATTGCCAGGGTATTTGGCGGCCAACAAGAAAAGTCCAGAAACATACTGTGATCCTTCTGTACCATCGACTTCAAGTATTGTTCTGGCAATGGCGCCACTGATTTGTAGGGGTAATTTGCCGTCGTGATGTACTACCGTAAGCCCCAATTGTTCAAGTAAGTCAATGGTAGCAAAATGCGTTCTTTGCATTAAGGTGCCGCGGCCGGTTAGTTGATACGACGCACTGAAATACCGCGCTACAAAAGCAAGTGTGCGCAGTGCAAAACCACTTTCACCAACGTCAACAAGAGGGCTATGATTTATATTTTTTTTGTTGCACAAAACAGCCAAGGCATTTTTCATGGCTTGGGTGTCGCGGTCCTTACCTAGCTTATCTATCTGACAAGTTTGGCCGGATAGCGCTGTTAAAACCAATAAGCGTTGTCCATAGCTTTTGGAAGCAGGCGCTGCTAAATGGCCACTATATGCATGTGCTTTAATCTGCATTGGTGTTGTTGCTGAGCAGTCCTAATTGAATGCGAATAGATTCTTCGTGCAGCATTTTGATAAACTGTTCTGCAAATTCTGAAGAGAGCCCGGCATTGATCCCTTTTTCGACGTTTGCCTTGAAGGTTTCTTCCCAACGTTGTACTTGAAGAATAGTGCTATTGTGGTTGCGTTTCAACAAGCCAATTTGCTTGGAAAGTTCCATGCGTTCTTGCAGTAATTCTATGAGGCCTTCATCTATAAGACTCAGTTTGTCGCGCAATTCGGAAAGCGCAGCAAGGAGTTGGTCGCTTTTGGAACGCGGTTCTAGATTGTTGAGTAGTTCAACGAGCGATGCAGGCTTAAGCTGTTGCTTGGCATCGGTGAGTGCGTCTGCTGGCGAGCAATGCGTTTCTACCATGAGGCCATCGTAGTGCAAATCTAAGGCTTGCTGTGCTAAAGGTGCAATGAGCGCCGCCCGTCCGCCGATGTGAGAAGGATCCATGATGAGGGGTAAATCGGGTCTGGCTTGCTTGAAGTCAATAGCGATTTGCCAATGCGGGTTGTTGCGGTACTTTGTTTTTTGGTAAACAGAAAAACCGCGGTGAATGGCACCAATGACTTTGATTTGATGGCGCTCGAGCCTTTCGATGGCGCCAAGCCAAAGCTTGAGGTCGGGGTTGACCGGATTTTTGACCATCACGTGAATGCCAGTGCCTTGCAGCGCTTCGGCAATTTCCTGAACGGTAAATGGGTTTACAGTAGAGCGTGCGCCTATCCAGACCATATCTAACTGATGCGCCACAGCGGCTTTGACGTGTTCTGCGGTGGCTACTTCTGTGCAGATTTTGAAGCCAAACTGTTTGCGAACCTCTACGAGCCATGCGAGGCCTTGGTCGCCGATGCCTTCAAAAGCGCCGGGTTGCGTGCGTGGTTTCC
>JBIKZM010000040.1:0-8393 GCA_044354735.1 Crocinitomicaceae bacterium | reverse complement strand
CCACAACTGTTGCGCGGTCGTTGTCTTGTAAGGCGCCGGCTAAGATTTCACTTGCCGAGGCAGATTGCGCATCGATGAGCACAACGGTTTTGGTTTTTTCTAGGATGCCAGCTGATGTAGCTCTATATTTTTGCTCTTTGCTATGAAAGCCTTTTGAACTCAGGATGAGGTAACCATTCGGTAAAAATTCATCGGCAATTTGGATAGCTGCATCCATGGTGCCACCACCGTTTCCACGGAGGTCGAGCAGCAATTTTTTCATGCCTTTGGCTTGGAGTTGAAGGGCAGCCGTGTGGAATTCTTGCGCGGTTGGCAAAGAGAATTGACTGATGTGTATGTAACCTGTCTCTTTGTTGATCATGTAATAACTTGGAACCGTAGCAATAGGGATGGTGTTGCGAACGAGGGTTTTTTGTAGTTTTTTTCCTTTGCGATAGATGGTAACCTTCACATCGGTGTTTGGCGCGCCTTTCAGCCTGGCCATTACTTTTTCATTTGTGATGGATTTGCCTGTTGCTGCCTTTCCATTGATGGCAATAATGCGGTCACCGCGTTTTAAGCCCCCTAAGAAGGCCGGAGAAAGCGCATTGACGTGTGTAACACAGATTGTGTCGCGGAAGAGCAAGAAGCGCACCCCAATGCCTCCAAACGCCGCATTGGTTTGTTCGTCGAGGAGTTTGAGGTTTTTGGCTGAAATGTAATTGCTATGCGGGTCTAGCTTGTGCAGCATTTCTGAAATCGTTTGTTCAAAGATTTCTTCCGTATTGATTTTGTCTACATATTGGTGATCGAGGACCTGAAAAATTTGCTGTAGCTTTTGCAGTTCTTTGCTGTCGTTGTTAGCTGTCCCAAAAAGTGAGCTTCCTACCCATATGCCGAGTGCAGCAATGGTAGTGAGCAATACGGGCAACCAATAGAGGGGCTTAGGGCCTTCTTCAGACATCGTCGATATTTTCAATTTGTGAGACTTCTAAACCTGCAGATTTGAGAAACTCCACCCCAGAGAGGTCTTTGTAGGCTTCTTGATAAACAAGACGCTTGATGCCAGATTGCAACACTAATTTGCTGCAGTCTTTACACGGCGAATGCGTGAGATAGAGGGTGGCGTCTTTGCAATTATTGGTGGAGCGCGCCACCTTGAGAATGGCATTGGCTTCGGCGTGCAGCACATACCAGTGCGTTTCTTTGTTGTTGTCTTCGCAGCAGTTATCAAAGCCGGCGGGCGTGCCGTTGTAACCGTCTGAGATGATGATGGCGTCTTTGACAATGATGGCGCCGACCTGCTTTCTTTGACAATGCGAAAGCATAGCCCAACTTGCAGCTAAACGCAAATAGGCTTTGTCATAACGATTTTGTTTGGGATCTGTTTGTTTATGCGCCATGTCTGATATGACCTCCTAGATAACCTGTAAAAGCAAATAAGATAAAGGCGATGATGCCCACAACGAGCGTGAAAAGCTCGATTTTTTTGGCGCTTTTCCATTGCGCGCCTTCTGCCCAAAGCCCAATGATGGCAGCAGCAGTCAATATAAAGACAAAAATGAGTGCGTTTTCTGCCATTTCTTCGTGTACATGAATCAATTTGTGTGAAATCCCCTTAACGTGCTCAACGCTTTCTTCAGCAGACTCTCCCGTAAAGTAGGCAACAAACCCTCCGATACCACCAATCAAAAGGATAAGGTAAGCACTAAGTGTTGTTTTGAGATTGGGTTTGATGAGTGCAACGACCAATAGTAAGATGCCAAAGAGTGAGCCGAGAATAGGAAAGTGGTTGCTAAGTAAGTGGAGATAGGCCATGATAGTTTGAATTAGTTAGCTGAAAGTTACGTAAAATTTAATGCGCATAATACGGAGAGATCATTAAATATACAACCACACCTGTCACGGCGACATATAGCCAAATAGGAAAGGCAAATCTGGCCCATTTTTTGTGCTTTTGATAATTGCCTTCCCAAGCGTGTAGGTAGGTGAACAAAACTACTGGAATTACGGCTACACTCAGTGTGATATGCGATAGCAACAAAATAATATAAGCCAATCGGGAAGACTTCACGTAATTGAGTTCTATTTCATCTAGTTTGCCATTGGCATCTAGATCACCGTAAAGTGTAGAATCTGAGGTCATGTGGTACGCCACATAACAAAGCAAAAACAAAACACTTAAGCCCAAGGCCACTTGAATGGTTTTTTGGTGCTGTTGTACTTTGCCATTTTTGATAAAATAGAGCGCCAATAACAACAAAAGTGCAGTTACACCATTGATGGAGGCATAAATTGGTGGTAAAAATGAGAAGTCAACGCCGTCTATTTTGATGCCGAACATGGCGGCTACTGCGATAGGAATGACAATAGAAACCGCGATGATCCATTTGCGCAGGCCTGATTTATTGGGGTTTGTAGTTGTATTCATAGGTAAAAAGGGTTTGTACATCTTTAATTAACCGTTCAAATTCTTTTTTGTTGACGCTGAGGTCTGGCTTTACCACTTCATAAACTCCGCGCACAAAGCCTTTTTTATCGACAAGCGTAAAAGCGCCTGAGTGTGCATAGCCACCCAAAGCCTCTTCTTCTCGACCTGCAAAAACAAGAAAGTGCTCGATACCTAGTTGGTGCGTAAAGGCTTCGTTACCGCTCAGAAAGCTCCAATTCGGATTTCGGATGCCTAATTTGTTTTTATGCGCCTTTAATGTGCTGGGCTTGTCATTGGCGGGGTCAATGGTAAAGGAAAGGTATTGGATGTCTTTTTGGTAAGGTTGTAGCGCTTTCTCAACGTTTTTGAGCTGGGTGTTCATGATCGGGCAGATACTCGGGCAACGCGCAAAGAAGAATTCACTGATCCAAACTTTTCCTGCAAAGGTTTGCTTGGTAACCAATACGGAATCTTCGTTGAAAAAAGAAAAATCGGGAATGCGCTGGTAAAGAGTGTCTGTGATGGTTTTGCCATTTTGCTGGCTATATGAGACATCGAAATTCCCTAAAAAGGGAAGTGGTTTCGGTTTTTGCTCCGTGCAAGACAAAGCAAATAAAATGCTAAAGAGAATCCAGTTAATCTTGTTTTTGAGCACGTTCCTTATCGTATTGTTTGATCAAAAGCGCAAGGTGTTCTTTCATTTTACGGATCATGCCTTCGGTATGGCCGTTGAGCACCATCCGCAAGTGGTTTCTTTTGTCTAGGAGCATGATGAGCTCGTTGTAAGAAACACCTCCAAAGTATTTAGGATCTTTGTGTATTAGTTTTTGACCGTTGTTGCTGAGCTTGTAAAATATTTTTGGGTCTGCGCTCACCAACTGCCAAAGCTCGGGGTCAAAGCCCTCGACTCGGCTTTTGAGCATGTCTTGGATGTCGAGCAGTTCAGACTCAGATACCGGATTTCCGAGGGAGTCTACTACAATGGATAATATCCGAACCTGTTTGAGCTTTTTGCGCTTGTTGGTGCGGAGGTCTTTGTAGAGGTTTTGGGTGAGCGGAAAGAACGCCAAGCCACATTGATGCGGGCAAGTGGTTTGTAGGGTGGTGATCAGAACAATCTGATCTTGATAATCTTGAAGAGAAAGCTGTTGTTTGCCTTTGTGGTTGTAAACAGAAAAGGTTGGTGTTTTCACCAAGCCATAGTCATCTAATTTTTTAAAACGGTGGTCGCAACCACGTGTTGCCATGAAAATCAAGATGAGCGCTGGACCAAAAACCAGAGAAAGTGCTAATATCGATCTCTTTTTACTTCGGGTAGCAGCTTGCTCTTCCATGGTTTATTGCCACATAGTTTTCCAAACACTACCTATGGCTGTGCCTTCTACAAGGGCAATGAAAATCAGGTAAGCTACAAAAATAAAGTAGGGAATCAGAATGATATTGCGCAAATATGGGCGCTCGTCACCGAGGTGCATAAAGACCATTACGATGTAACCAGCTTTCAATAAAGTAAGCAATATGAAGGTTATTTTAACGGCTGACCACCAATCTGAAGATTGCTTGATCGTGGCACCAATAAATACTTCGATAATGGTCACTATAGTCAGAAGAAGCGTGACTTTATAAATTTTGGAGCGAATTTGTTTCCCTTTCGCATCGTCGTGATGCGCGTGTAGTGAATATTCTATGAGGTCGTCTCTTTCCATGTTGTGTGTTGCTTAAGAGAATTACAATAAATAAAAGAAGGTAAATACGAAGACCCAAACGAGGTCGACAAAGTGCCAGTACAAGCCGGTTTTTTCAACCATTTCGTAGTGACCACGTTTGTGGTAAGTACCAGACAATACACCAAGTAAGATGAGGATGTTGATCATCACACCTGAAAATACGTGGAAACCGTGGAAACCAGTGATGAAGAAAAAGAATTGCGCGTATTGTTGTGGCCCGTATTCGTTTTGCTTCATGTTGGCACCGTAGATCACGCGGTGTTTGTCACCAGAATAAAGCGCTTCGTAATAGAGTTTCTCAGCTTGTTTGCCTGTAATTTCTTTACCGCCAACTTTGTGAAGCTTTCCGTCTTTCTTGATGATGAGTTTCATTTCGTGGTCAGCTGCTTTGTTGATTTTGGCAACAGAACCATCGGCTAAATGAATTTTTCCGGCTTCCAAATGACCTGCTTCTGCAGCGTGCTGGAATTGGTGCATGAGGTCTTCTTTGAGGACTGCGCCTGCTTTGTGTTTTTTACCTGCTTCAATGACGGTGAAACTATTGATTTCGCCAAAATGGCCTTTGACAATGGCAACTGAACCATCGTTGAGTTCAATTTTACCGAATTCAGATCCGTGGATAAAGTGAGACCACTCCCAGGCCTGAGAGCCCAAGAAGAAGAAACCGCCAATAACAGTGGCAATCATCCATTTGGTAACGCCTTTGCGGTCCATGCGGTGACCAGCTTCAACAGCTAATACCATGGTAACCGAAGATACGATGAGAATGAAAGTCATGAGGGCCACATAAAGCAACGGGTATCCGTGACCTAAGAAAGGCATGGAGTTGAAGGTTTCTTCACCAATTGGCCACGCATCTTGGGAATCGTGCCGCGTAAAGCCATAAGCAATTAATAAACCAGTGAAAGTGAGCGCATCCGAAACGAGGAAGAACCACATCATTAGTTTTCCATAACTTGTTTGGAAAGGGGATTCTTTACCACCCCATAGTGTCTTGGCGTCTAGTTGTGCAGAATGTCCGGCCATTTTAAGAGAAATTTTTGTGCAAGTTTAGTGAATAAATATCAAAAATACGAGTAAATACAACCATAAAAGCCCTAAAAAGTGCCAGAAGATGCTGCTCAGCCTGAGTGATAAATGGTTTTGTGAAGAGAACTTGCCTGTAAATGAAGCAATTGCAACTTTTGTAAGATAAAGTAGCGCAATAAGCACGTGAAGGAGATGCACAAAGGTGATCAAGTAAAGGTAGGCGGTGGCAGAATCAGAAGCCTGCATAGCGCTCAATTGCAAGTGTGGCTTGAGAACGGTGCCTTTGTATTTGAGTTGGCGGTCTTCGTATTCGAGTGCCTTACCTGAATAATAGATGGTGAAATCTTTGCCGTAGGTTCCTCGGGCAAAGAAATCGCCACGCTTGTCTCCAATATTAATGGCGAGTTCACTCAAGCGCACTTCGTCTGAATAGCTGAGTTGGGTGCTGTCATTGGCAAAAAGCTGCCCGTCTTTGATCAGAACAGGACTGCCACTATAATACAATTCAATTTGGGAATTTGGTGCCTTTACCCTTAGCGCATTGTTGTGATTGATGGTTTCAAATTGCTTGAAATAAGCTTGAATGGTTTTGAAATCGTTGTCGGCGATAGGTTTACCAGCGATGAGGTATTCGTTGCCATCTACTGCCACTAAATCGCCTTTATATTTGATCTCGTAGTAGTCGCCGTAGCGGCCGTTCACCACGAGCATTTCGTTTACCGGATTTACTCCTTTTTCGATCAGTTGGCCGTAGCCTTGGAACTGAAAATATAAAAATGCTGCACCGAAAAGAAGTGTGGCGGCCATTGCGCCTTTCAATTGGCCTTGCTTGTCTTTTTTAGCACCTTGAATGGCCCACCAAAAACTCAAAGAGCTGAGGGCAATAAAAAGTGTGCTGAGGTAAAAACCAATAGGCATTGGGTATTTGAGCCAAAAAGACTTGCCCATGGAAACATAATAACCAGAAGTAAGCCCTGCAAAGAGCATAATGATGCTGAAAATACCGACGTAAACGAGGTTTTTCTTCATTTTTTCCCTGACTTCAGGGTTCATTTGATTTTCGTAGTTCATGATAAGGTTTTTAATAATTCAGTAAAACGATCTGAGCGATCAAACACATAAACAAATTGGATGATCGGTAAATAAACAAACGAAGCGAACATGAGTTTACGCGCATCGGAAGTTTCACAACTATGATACAATTTAAAAGACAAATAAAAGAACCAAATGCCCATGAAGCTGGCGATGATGAGCGTGATATAGCCCGTCCATCCTAGAATCCAGGGCATGAGGCTAAATGGAATGAGCGCCAGTGAATAAACCATAATTTGGAACGCCGAAGCCTTGCCTTTTCCGCTTTTGGAAGGCAGCAAGGAGAAACCTGCTTTTTTGTAGTCGTCGTAGAGCACCCAAGCAATGGCCCAAAAGTGTGGAAATTGCCAAGTAAATTGTACAAAGAATAAAATTCCAGGGATAAATCCAAAGGAGTTGGTTGCGGCAATTGCGCCCAAAAATGGTGGAATGGCACCAGGAAAAGCACCCACAAAAACAGCCCAGGGCGTCATTTGCTTGAGTGGTGTGTAGATGAAGACGTAGCTTATAAAGGCAAAAACGCCTAGAAGTGCGCATTTGAGATTGATCAGATAAAGCAGGTAGGTGCCGAGTAAAAGGAAGATGATGACAGTTGTGTATGCCTCTTTGAGTTGCATTTGACCTGTAGGGAGAGGCCTGCGGTTGGTGCGGTTCATGATTTGATCGAGATCGCGCTCCCAAATTTGATTGGCGCCGTTAGAAGCACCCGTTACGAGTGTGCCGCCGAGCATCAGGTAGGTGATTTCTAGCCAGTTTTGCCCGCCGGCAAAAAGGTAGCCACTCAGCGCCGAAAGAATGACCAGAAAGGAGAGTCGGAACTTGGTAAAAACCAAGTAGGTTTTGAACGTTGATGGCGGTTTTAAAGTAGCGTCAGACATTGTTACAAAATTACATCAAATAGTCCTTGTAGAATAGCTAAAACAAGCCAAATCAAGATAAAAACAAAGCCAAAAGCGATGGCTACTGCAGCGAGTGTATCGATGATTAAGCCCCCAACGAGAAACAAGACCAAACCAATGATGATAAATACGAGCCCAACAATCCCAAATGAATAGCCGATGTTGCCAACGAATCCATTTTGTTTCAGCATTTTGTGGTTGGCTGTTGCACGCGCAGCTGAATTTTGATTTGCAGCATTTTTGGCGTGGCCTATCTTAGGTTTGGCTGAAATTGGCGAGGTTTGGAATGATTGTAACGTCTTTGTAGATACTGCAGCTACGCTATTTGCTTTTTCTGCCTGATCAAGTGAGGAGGCGTCTTGTACTTGAGTAATTGGAGTATTTGGTGTTGCGAGCGTAGTGGTTTCTTCTGACCTTGATGCGTTGATTGAATGTTCAGATGGGGCGGGGTGTATTTTACTATGGCGCAGCGCTACATCTGATGTACGGCAAGAGGCGAGAAGAACGAGTGCAGTGAAAATGCTAAACAGATTCAGGTATTTCATGGTAATAATCGTTTTTGATGAAATAATCTAGGAGACCTTCTTTGAGCAAGTGTTGCTGCTGCTGGTGGTTGAGCGCCGGAAGCTGTTGGTTGAGTGTGTAGTGTGGCCAGAGGTCGGCATCGCGGCCATCGAAGGTATAGTAACCGTAGGGTTCTAGGAGTGTGCAAATTGCAATGTGCATGAGCTCCACTTTTTGTTGTTTAGAAAACGTTTGGTGCCCCATACCGAGTTCGTTGACGCCCACCAAAAATAAGAAAGTAGACATGTCCATTCCTGGGCCGAAGTCTATTTCGAGGTGTTTTTGTAGTTTTTGAAAGCGGAGTTCGATGTCGTGATCCATGTTGCAAAAATACGCATAGAACGTCGATTGTAGGCACAAAAAAAGGGGCCTCTTTCGAAAGCCCCTCCTTTTCATCAATCAACTTCTTATTTTTTCACAAATTGCTTGCTGCTGTTACCTGCAGTAGTTACAACTTGGATTGTGTAGATACCTGCTTTGAGGTAGTCTACGCTGATTTCTTGTGTAAGACCGTTGCCAACAAATGCCGCAACTACTTTACCTGTTAGGTCAACGATACGGATTTGTTGCATCGCTTCAGTAGCTTGAACAGTCATGATGCTGTTTACCGGGTTAGGGTAGATAGCTACCGCTGCATCCAAGTCAGAAATACCTCCTAAACATGCACCACAG
>JBIKZM010000251.1:0-2796 GCA_044354735.1 Crocinitomicaceae bacterium | reverse complement strand
AGCACAAGTGCTTGCACTTGTGCCGAGATTTTAGTGATATCAAAAGGGCTTAGCTGAGCTCGCTTGTCTTTGTAAAGCAGGCGAATTTCGGCTTTTGTCATGTTATAAACGTACGCCTAATTCAGAGAGCTTGCGGTTGTCTACAACACTTGCTTTTTTGCGCAAACCGCCCATTGCTTGACCTTCTACTTGATTGGCTAAGCCTTGCATGAGTTGGTCTTTTTCTGCTTTGAAATTGGTTGTAGCTGGTGCTTTGGTGCTCGATTTGATTTGCATTACGTAAACGCCTGTTTCACCTTTGAGTGGCAGTGTGCGTTGGCCTTTTTTAAGCGCGCCTGAAAAGAGATTTCCGATAATGGTTGGTTCGTAGCCTGCATTAGAAATTTGTGGGTTGCCAAAAGTAACTTCTGCATCGATGACAGGCGTGTTGAATCTTTTAGAAACAGCTTGCAATGATTTGCCAGCCATTTGGTTCATGAAACGCTTCGCTTTCTTCTCTTGGATGAGTTCTCTTTCCATTTGGGCGCGAACGTTTTCGAATAGCGGCTCGCCTTCAGGGCGTATTGCACTGATCATGGCAATGACATACTTTTCTTTATCGCGAATAGGCGATAAGGTCATGGTGCCAACTGTAGCGTCATCAGCGTAAGCCATTTCGAGTACGCGGTCACGCGCCATTGTGGTGGTGAAACCAAATACTTTTGGTGCTTTGTCTTCGATTTGAATCACGCGTGGTGCGTAGTTGGCGCGCGTAACGATGGTGTCGAAAAGTGCAGCTTTCTTGAATGCATCTTCTTCTTTGGAAATTTTGCGATCGAGCTTCATGAGGATGCCGTTTACTTCGCTTTCCATGTTGGCGACAGTTTCGTCTGAAGGCTTGAAGGTAATGCTGATCGAAGCGAGTAATGGGAATTTGCTGGTGCCGCGTTCGAGTACTTCGATGATGTGGAATCCGAAATCTGTCTTGACAACGCCGACCTTTCCAATAGGTGCAGTGGCACAATAGCCACCAAATTCTTTCACCATGTCGCCTTCTAGGAAGTCTTCGTATAAGCCACCTTTGTCTTTAGACCCAGGATCTTCTGAGAATTTTTTAGCCATTGCATCCCAGTTGGTTTTATTCAAAACCTTCGCGATGCTATCGGCTGTTTTCTTTTTAGCAGCAATCACTTTTTCGTCTTTGCTACTGTTTGTAGAAATAAGAATGTGGCGTGCCTTGAGGCTAGAAGGCGTGAAGCCAATTACTTTGGATAATACCATTTTCTCTTTTGACACATAAGGACCTACTAATTGACCCAATGCAGCTGTTTTGAAGATAGTATCGAGGCTCATTGGATAAGTTTGGTAGCGGTCTGCTTTTGGATGACCTTCGGGTACAGAAGTAGCACGTTTGTCACTGAAGTAAACTGGTGTTTCGCTGTTTTTGGCTACAAAAGCTGAATCGTTGGTGCTTGAAGAAAAGCCGGCACGTAGCGTATTCATTTTGGTGGTGAACACGGTGGAATCTGCTTTGGAAGGGCGAATATTGACATCAAACATCTTGACATCGCGGCTTGCGTTGCGCACTAAGTATTTTTTGTCGCCTTTGTGCTCGTCGTAAAATGCTTTTACTTCTTTTTCTGATACTTTGATATCAGCGTCTGAAATTTCTGTGTAACGACGTACTACAAAAGAGATTGTTTTCTTTTCGTTGTTGGCGTAGTATTGGTCTTCTGCTTCTAGATCGGTAACAAATACTCCTTGCTTGAGCAATCCAAAGTACTTCTCAGTTTTGCGACGGTCTGTGTGGTATGATTTGAAACCATTCCACTGATCAACTGCTTGCGCTTCTTTGGATTTCTTCAGGTTATCTAGGGTAGCCTTGAGTTTAACACGGCCATTTTCAATGGATTGTGGTGTTTGGATGCCCGTGAGTGAGTCCGTAAAGAACTGAGCGAGGTCTTGTAATACGTTGAAGCCGTCTTTGGCATACCAGTAAGACTCAAGCTCGCGGTCGGTTACGCCGATGCCGAGTTTTTCGTATTCTTTGCTGAGAATTGTAGAATCTACCATGAAATTCCAAGCTTTGTCGCTAGAAGCTTCCATGTCTGTTTCGGTAAATTCTTTGCTGTTTTGTGCAGCTTGGTTGCGCTCTTGTTCTTGGAATTTAGCACTTGCAATGCTGTAAGTTGCTGGGTCTACTTTGTCTCCAAAGACCAGACCAATGCCGTATTCTCCTTCGCCGATGCCAAATAAACTTTGGTAATCATTGAGGATGAAAGATAACAAGGCGATACCTATCATTGCTACGAGTAAGCCAGATTTTGCGCGAATTTTACCGATTAATGCCATTTGAGTTCATTTTTAAGATTGCGAATATAGGAAGATTTGAGCAGAGCCCCAAGTATTTGAGCACAAAAAAGGAGGTCTAACGACCTCCTCCTTTAGTGTTTGTATTTTCATTGGTTGGTTTTGGTTTCGGAGTGGCCTCCGGAGTGGTTGGTTTAGGCGCCGGAGTTGTGGTTGGTTTTGGTGCCACAGGTTTTGGTGTTGTTGGCGCCGGAGTTGGTTTGGGTGCAGCAGGTTTTGGTGTAACCGGTGCTGGAGTTGGTTTGGGAGCAGCAGGTTTTGGTGTAACCGGTGCTGGAGTTGGTTTGGGAGCTACGGGCTTCGGTGTTGTAGGCGCCGGAGTAGGAGTGGGTCTTGGTGCCACAGGTTTAGGAGCCACCGGCTTTGGCGCAATGGGCGCGGGGGTGGGTCTTGGTGGTTCTGGTTTTAAGGCATCTTGTTTTCCTTCCGCTTGTTTGCTTCCATTCG
>JBIKZM010000250.1:0-2817 GCA_044354735.1 Crocinitomicaceae bacterium | reverse complement strand
GGCGGTGTTGTCACAGATGATACCTTGGGTTTCTAGATAGAAACTATACGGCCCAGTACCAGGTGTAGCTACAGTAATTGTATTTGTTGACCCCGAGGCATAAGGCCCGCCAGAACCTACTTGGCTCCCGCTGGCATTGGTGAGCGTCCACGAAACCATATCAAGCCAGCTAGCACCACTTATGGTGACGACTAGCGTGCCTCCGCTAGAACCCGTTCCCCCGCCTGTGCCAGCTGTGGCAGAGCCAGAAAGTTGGCCGCCTGCACCTGCACAAATGATCACATCATTGCCAGCATTTACTACAGGGTTTGAGCACGGTGGCGTTGGGCAGCTCACTGAGTAGGCCATGGTAGCTGATCCAAAAAGCGGATTACAAATAAATTGAGAAAGTTGAATACTGTATGCTGCCGTAGCGGGGCAGGTCCATACGGCATTTGTTTGCAGAGAACATTGGTCGTCCCAACCTTGGACCAGCACAAAGGAAGAATTGTAAATACGCAAATAGGTATCGACCGAACTAAGCCCACAGGTGGTAAAAGTATAAGTACATCCAGCAGTACCCGTAAATGTGAAAACTGGCGCGGTTCCGGCGGGGAAGGTAGCGGTGTTTTGAACGGTGCTTGTTGGCGTAATGGCGGTAGTGCTCGTGGCAGGAGTACAGTACTGAGCTTCGGACTGAAAAACCAAGGCAAGCAAAAGCCCAATAAAGGCGATGTAGCGCATTTTTGAGTAGTAGTAGTTCGTTAAATTAATTTTAGCTTGCTAAATGTAGCGATATCAAAACGAAGTACCAACTAAACCGTTGCCTTTTAAGCAAAAAAAAAGGCTTCCGAAGAAGCCTTGATTTAAAATTTGAAAGTGTCCATGAACTTCGTGGTAAAGTTCCCTGCATTGAAGTCGGGATTTTCCATGAGTTTTTGATGGAATGGAATGGTTGTTTTGACTCCTCCAATCACATATTCGCTGAGTGCACGCTTCATTTTTAAGATGGCTTCTTCTCGTGTTTGTGCCACTACAATCAGTTTTGAAATCATTGAGTCGTAGTAGGGCGGAATAGAATAGCCAGCGTAAACGTGAGCGTCTATGCGTATACCATGCCCACCTGGGCAGTGGTAGTCAGTGATTTTTCCTGGGCTCGGACGGAAGTCTGCATATGGATCTTCGGCGTTGATTCGACACTGAATGGCGTGCATGGTCGGGTAATAATTTTTACCGGAAATTTTTTCGCCAGCTGCAATTTTGATTTGTTCTTTGATGAGGTCAAAATTGATGACTTCTTCAGTAATGGTATGCTCTACTTGGATGCGGGTATTCATTTCCATGAAGTAGAAGTCGCGGTTTTTGTCGACCAAAAACTCGACGGTTCCAACGCCTTCGTAGCGAACAGCTTTGGCTGCTTTGATGGCGGCCTCTCCCATTCTTTCGCGCAATTCGTCGGTCATGAAGGGCGAAGGTGTTTCTTCCACAAGTTTTTGATGGCGGCGCTGAATAGAACAATCGCGTTCAGATAGGTGACAAGCATTGCCGTATTGGTCTCCGGCAATTTGGATTTCGATGTGGCGGGGTTCTTCGATGAATTTCTCCATATAGATGCCATCGTTGCCAAAAGCTGCAGCAGCTTCTTGACGCGCGGAATCCCAGGCCGCTTCCATTTCGTCTTTTTTCCAGACGATACGCATGCCTTTTCCACCTCCACCTGCAGTCGCTTTTAAAATGACTGGGTATTTCACAACTTCTGCCGTTACAAAGGCATCGTCTAAATCTTTGATCAGCCCAGTAGAACCAGGTATACAAGGCACACCAGCTGCAATCATCGTCGCTTTTGCGGTGGCTTTGTCTCCCATTCCTGCGATTTGCTCAGGCAAGGCGCCAATGAATTTTATGCCGTTCTCCTGACAAACTTTAGAAAATTTTTCATTTTCAGACAAAAATCCATAACCCGGATGAATGGCATCGGCATTTGTAATTTCTGCTGCAGCGATAATGTTAGGAATACTCAGATAAGACAGCGCACTTGTTGGCGGGCCAATACACACTGCTTCGTCTGCAAAACGAACGGGCAAGCTTTCTTTGTCAGCGGTAGAATATACGGCCACCGTCTTGATGCCCATTTCTTTACAGGTACGGATCACGCGCAGCGCAATTTCACCGCGATTGGCAATCAATATTTTTTTAAACATGTTTTAGTTTTTATGCTGGATCAACCAAAAATAATGGCTGATCGTAGTCCACAGGACTAGCGTTGTCTACAAGAACTTTAACAATTTTACCAGAGATTTCTGCTTCAATTTCATTGAAAGTTTTCATGGCTTCAATGATACAAACTTTGTCTCCACTTTGAATGGTGTCACCGACATTGACAAAAGCGTCTTTATCTGGTCCAGGTGTACGGTAAAACGTTCCAATCATTGGCGATTTGACAGTGATATATTTACTGTCGTCCGCAGCGTTTGTTTCTGTGCTTGCAGGCGCAGCGCTTGTAGTTGCGAGTGCAGGTGCAGCAGCAACTGGTGCGGCTACCATTGGTGCAGTTTGGTACATGATGTGCTCAGACTGACTTCCTTTGATGGAGATACGAAAACCTTCTCTTTCGATTTCAACTTTGCCGAGTCCTGATTTGGACACCAATTTGATGAGGTCTTTGATTTCTTCTAAATTCATGGTATGATTTTTTTCAAAGTTAATTTAATTATGAATTGTAGGCCCATTTGAGGTAAATCGCTCCCCAAGTAAAGCCGCCGCCGAATGCAGAAAGGATGAGTACATCGCCTTTTTTAAGCTGGCTTTCGTAATCCCACAAGCAAAGTGGCAAGGTGC
>JBIKZM010000249.1:0-2821 GCA_044354735.1 Crocinitomicaceae bacterium | reverse complement strand
TATTCTAAGCGTGGCTTTGCCTATGATGGTGACCGGTTTTATTCAATCGATTGTCTTGCTCACCGATGCCTCGCTCATTGCGCGGTATTCTACCGAAGCTTTTGCCGCAGTAGGCAACGCGGGCCTTATGTATGTCACTTTATTTATGTGTTTGGCGGGCATGGCTGATGGCGCACAAATTATTATTGCCCGAAGAATTGGCCAACAAAAACCAGAGCTCATTGGCCAAGTTTTTGGAACTACCGTTTGGGTTTTGTGCACCTTGGCGCTTGCCTTATTTGGGCTGCTTTATTTTGTAATGCCCAATTTAGTACAAGCTTATTCAGAGCAAGGCGAAATCGCTAGGCTGCAGGGCATTTATATCGAACAACGGAGTTTTTCATTGTTCTTTGCAATGATCACACTCTCGATACAAGCATTCTTTTTGGCTGAAGGAAAATCATGGGTAGTACTCGTCACTTCCTTAATGACCGCTAGTTCCAACGCTATTTTGGCCTATGCCCTCATTTTTGGACATTATGGCTTGCCCGAAATGGGCATCAAAGGAGCCGCCTTAGCGTCCACTATTGCAGACGGTATTGGCATGGTGAGCATGCTCGGATTTTTGTTCTTTTCCAAGGAACAGAAAAAATACCAGCTATTGGCTTATTTTAAGGTAGATTTCTCTTCGGTAAAAGAACTCCTTAAGGTAGGGAGCCCTCTCATGCTCCAAGGATTTTCGGCCCTAGCCACCTGGACACTCTTCTTTACTTGGCTCGAACAAAAAGGTACTTTTGACCTCACGGTTTCACAGAATATTCGCTCCATTTACTTCTTGGCTTTTGTGCCTATTTGGGGTTTTGCCGGAACCACCAAAACCTATATTTCACAATACTTAGGCGCCAAAAAAATGGAACAAATTCCGCAGATACAAAGAAAAATACAGTTACTTACCGTGTGTTTTATGCTCGTTACGTTTCATGGCGCACTTCTCTATCCAGAAGCCATGATCAGAATGGTAAATCCGGCAGAAGCGTATGTGGCTAAAAGTGCACAAATCCTGAAACTCATCGCTGTTTCTATCCTGTTATTTGGCTTTATTTCCGTTTATTTTCAGACCATTCATGGCAGTGGAAATACGGTACACTCGATGCTCATTGAATTTTTTACGGTCGGAGTTTACAGTATCTTTTGTTATTTATTTATCAAGGTCTGGGCACTAGATGTCTATTGGATCTGGACAGTAGAATACATTTATTTTGGCATTTTGGGTTTGGTTTCAATTACCTACCTGCGCAAATATAACTGGCAAAACAAACAAGTATGAGTGTAGCACTACGCATCGTTTTTATGGGTACACCCGCGTTTGCAGCGCGCATTTTAGACGCGCTGCACCACAGCCAACACCAAGTTGTTGGGGTTGTAACTGTTGCCGACAAACCCGCGGGCAGAGGCCAGCTCATGCACCAAAGTGCCGTGAAAACCTATGCGCTCGAACACCAACTTCCTCTATTACAACCCGACAAACTCCGCAACGACGACTTTATTGATGCACTTGAAAATTGGCAAGCAGATGTATTTGTGGTGGTGGCCTTCAGAATGCTGCCAGATGTGGTTTGGAAGCTTCCTCGCCTCGGCACGTTTAACCTGCATGCCTCTTTATTGCCTGCATATCGAGGTGCAGCACCGATCAATTGGGCGCTCATCAATGGCGACACCGAAAGCGGCGTGACCACCTTTATGATCAATGAAGAAATTGATGCAGGAAGCATTCTCAAACAAGCGAAAGTGGCACTCACGCCAAACATGACGGCAGGTGTTTTACATGACCTCCTTCAAGATCTTGGCGCCTCACTGACCCTTCAGACTTGTGATGAGTTGGGTTTGGGGAAAGTTGAACCAAAAGCGCAAACACCTTTAGCCGGTAAACGCGCACTCGCACCCAAACTTTTTAAAGAAAATACGAAAATTGATTGGTCTCTGACCGCACAAGAAATACACAATCTTGTCCGAGGTTTAGACCCCTACCCTGCAGCGTGGTGCCAACTTTGGTCAGAACAAAAAGAGGGCTGGGTACAATTCAAGATTTTCAATACATCTGTTGCAGATACGACATGTACACGCCTAGACGGGCCGCAAGCGCACAAAGAAGGTGTTTTGTTTCCTTGCGGAGCGCAAACCACCTTGTTAGTCAAGGAAATTCAGATGGAGGGCAAAAAGCGGATGGATGCCAAAGCCTTTATGGCTGGAAATGACACGCTCGTTTTTTTTCTAAATAAGCCCAATTCATAATAAGTTGATTTGCAAATGATTGTAAATTTGATTAGCTTGGTAGAAGTTAATTCAATTTTATGAACAGATTCCTGCTTTTTTTCGTGTTCGTTTCATCGTTCCTTGGATTCGCTCAAGAAAAGGCCACTCCTACCTGGGAATTAGTTGCGCCCATTCCATTTGAGCGCTCCATAGATTCTGCCGAATTGAAGGCTGCAATTACTTGGTTTGAGCGCACTGAAGAACGCACTTATTTCTCCAAATTTTTTACTGGCGAAAATGGTCAAACCCGACAAGTTTTTAGTTCAGTACCTGTCCACTATACCGGCCCCAATGGCCAGTTGTTGCCCTATGACTTGAGCTTTCGCAAAGGTGTAAACTACACCATTTTTGACAACCAAGAACATCCAATTTTGATATTTAATGACGGAAGCTTTGGTTTGAAATTAGGCCAAGATGAGTTGATTCAGATAGGAAGAAATACACGAATAAATGGTCAATTCATCTCAAAAGAAATAGGTCCTATTGGCCCGTATATAGAAGTACAATTTGAAGAACAATCCATTGCTCA
>JBIKZM010000248.1:0-2822 GCA_044354735.1 Crocinitomicaceae bacterium | reverse complement strand
TCACGCCCGCGGGTACAAAAAAAGTAAGCACCGAATGGATCATCTCTGGCACAAAAGGCAAAGACTGGGACTTCACCAAAGGCGATGAAAAAAGTGATATTATTGAGGTCAGCTTCAAGCGTGTTGGCAACTACTCCGTCTCTTTGAACGTGACGTATGCCGTAAAGAAAACCTTGAAAAACGGTGAAGTTGAAGAAGAAGAATTCGACATTTCCGTAGACAACGATAATTTTATTACTGTCACCAACAACCTCGACGAACTCACGCAGCTGCACGCAGACTCCAATTTCATCAAATTAGTGAAGCGTGCAGGAGATTATACCGTCAAGGAAAAATATGCCAACGACCCTACCCCATACATCTTTTTAGCTAAAGGTCTATTTGGCGTGTATCGCAAAGACCTCAAAGACCCCATGATTCGAGAGCCTTTTGAAGAAGCCATTACCGCTTGTGCAACGGCAATTGAGCGCGATGAAAATGGCGTTTTCAAAATGCCGATTCACAAAATGTGGCTCAACGGCTTTCAGCTCGAACTACTCAACAATGGCGTTCGCTATATTTTAGATGAAGAAGATGGCTACCCGATTGTCTACAGCAACGAAAACAAAGACAAAACAGCCGAAACGCTCGCTGAAATGCTAGATGCATGCGAGTCTTACACGAGCATTACACGAAACCCTATGGGTATCAAATTGATTGAGGCTGCTATCCGCTACAACAACCGCGATGCCAAAACAGCTAACCTCATTTGGAAAACTGAGCTTCCCAACCTCCAGAACCTTACAGATAAAGACTTTGAAAATTGGACTCAAGCCGATAAAGATGCATTGCGCGTCGGACTTATCTTGAGCTCTCAAGCGCTTGTGAAAAGAGACAACAGCACTATCAATGCAAGACCAATGCTTAAAAAAGCAGAAAAATGGTTCGAGTACGACAAAGACTGGATCGCTTTTTATGAAAAGAAATACAACAGCTTCTCTGAACAATAAGCAACCTATATGCGACGCATTCCTAGTTGGTTAAAGAACAAATACATCCTCACCAGTTTGGTGTTTGGCATCTACTTTCTCTTTTTAGACGATTGGGATATTTTCACTTTGATCCGGCAAAAAAAGAAACTTTCTCAAATTGAGCAGCAAGATGCCCAAATGAGCGAGCAGCTCAAACAAACCAAAAAAACGTTGTATCGCTTGCATCACCTCAACGAACTAGAGGCTTATGCCCGCTCCGAAAAATTCTTCAAGCGAGACGACGAAGAAATCTTTGTGGTGACTAAAAAATAAACAGCGAATTTGCGCTTAAGTGCCGCTATCTATTTGCTTCCGATAAAATTGCCCCAGGATAATAAAAGCGCAAGATTTGGTCATAAGTGTAGCCCTTTTTTGCCATTTGCATAGCGCCTTCTTGGCAAAGCCCAACGCCATGACCAAAGCCTTTACCGTAAAGCATCATTTGCTCACCTTCCACAACAGCGTCAAAAAAACTAGATTTCAATTTGAACTGCTCGCGCAAATCACGCATTGGAATACCATAAACCGGATGCAAGTAAAAAGCGCTTCGTGAAGGCTGTCTGAATTCTTGCAAAAGCGTATTGCTAAGTGAATCACTTAGAGGAAAGTCATATTGCTTGGTCAAAAAGTTAGTCCAGGTTTGGAGTGGAATACTTTTGACCCAAGTAGCTTGTTTGGTATGGACGCAAAAGGTGTCTTTGAACGTGTACAGCCCATCAATTTGCTCATTCCAGACATCTTGTGGCTCACAGGTTTGCCCCCCACAATTGGCATGAAAAAAAGTGGGGAAATAAGCACCTGAATCTGTTAAGAGCACAACTGATTGGGTCTGAAAAACAGCGGAATCGATAAGTGCAGAACCCGTGCGTTTATGCAAATACGCCTGACAGTGGACGCGATCGCAGACATCAAAACCATCTTTCTGGTGACGCGTTTGGTTGTGTAAAGCGTAAGTTCGCGAAATGACTGCTTGAGCTTGGTAATACGCTTTTTGCTGCCCTGGGCCGCCTTCACAAGAAACTACACCCTCTAAATAGGTGTCTATTGGAAGTGTATTTACCAAAGATAAATTTCCTTTACTCACCCGAAGTTCAAAATTCCCTTCGTAAGCCCGGGTTTTGGTAGAGAGCGCCGGCACTGACCAATTACAAAAGTCTTCGTTGGCCAACTGCAACAATTCTATCTGACTCGCTTGCAAACGCAAAACGCCACCCTGGTAAAACTGAACAAGTGTACCACTGCACTTGAATCTGCCCTGTGCAAGCGTGTTGAGTGGCAGCGCTTCGATGCGTCCATCGGGCATTGTTGCAGTGAGTAAGTAGCCGCCGCTACCTATTGAAAATTGAAATTCTTTGACACTTGACGCCGTGTACAATCCTGCGCGCATATTTTGTGCAAGCGCATGGTGCCAAATAAAAGTAAAAAAGAAGCATGCAATTACCGGTTTCACGAGGCTAAATAGGAATTCATGGATTGGGCGATGCGTTCACTCACTCCTGATTGTTTCAATAAGCCTTGGAGTTGCCCATAATTTGCAAGCTGCTCTGCGCGTTGTTTTTGACCAGGCAAAATTTCTTGAAGCGCATTTTGCATATTTTCAACTGTGCAATCTTGCTGAATGAGTTCGGGCACTGCACTTTTATCTAAGATCAGATTGACAAGAGATATGTATTTGATTTTGACCAATTTTCTTGCCAACCATATGGACAGCGCCGATCCTTTATAACAAACTACTTGCGGCACACCAAATAAGGCGGTTTCAAGCGTTGCAGTACCGGAGGTCACCAAGGCGAGTTCGGCTTTAAAAAGCAC
>JBIKZM010000247.1:0-2834 GCA_044354735.1 Crocinitomicaceae bacterium | reverse complement strand
CATACAGGTTCCTGTGACAGCAAACAATTTTGAACTTGCCCTGATCAATTCGATTATTGACCAGTCTAAAATTGAGAATATTCACTTCGAGTTTGACAAATACGCCATTATAACGGAATACCAGAAATACTTGCGTGGTTTATCTATGTTGTTTAGCGCCAATCCTGAATGGCTCATTCACCTCTCCGGACACACCGATAGCCTTGGAACGAATGCCTACAACATCAATCTCTCCAAAAACCGTTCGGAGTCGGCAAAGCTATTCTTAGTGAGTTGTGGCATTGCCGCTGAGCGCATCACTTACGAATACCACGGAGAAGAAATTCATATAGCCACCAACAGCACCCCAGAGGGCCGCTACCAAAACCGTCGCGTAGAGATTGCGGTGTCTTTGAACGGCAAGAAACTTTACGACACAGGTGTTCCTGAGTAAAGGTTTCTGACTTCCCCCTCTTAAACTTACAACTGATCTTTCTTTAGAGATTCTATTGCTGATGAAATAAGCAGTAAGCTCCTCTGCGTGCAGTTTGAGGCCAAGACGCCTGTTGTGCATGCTGGGGTGGCCTCCAATAGAAAAGCGCAATCAAGAGCAGTGTTTTTTTCATCACACACAAAGCTGGTTAAACCAATATGAAGTCAACTTTAACTTCCTTCTTCAATTGCATTAACAAAATATTATATAAATCATACTTGTGAGCGCGCCGTGCAGTATTGTTGCACATTTATATAAAATTTTCGCAATTTCAATATAGGGTAAAATAAGGTAAAAGTGTTATATTTGTGAGGTTTGATGCATGTGGACACAAATATGATAAACAATTGCGCTGAAGGAGTTTTTCCCTCACCTTACCCTTCTTTGAGCTGGTTTGTGGTCTACACCAAGCCCCTTACTGAGAAAAAAGTAGCCGATCGTTTGTGTCTATTAGGCATTGAAAACTACCTCCCGTTATACACTACTCTTCGCCAATGGTCTGACCGCAAAAAGAAAATAGAGCGGCCGCTCATCAATTCGGTTGTATTCGTGCATTGCACCGCAGCCGAACTCCAGCAGCTCTACACCGTGCCAAGCGTGGCGGGTGTTTTGCGCTGGGACGGCAAACCAGCCGTAGTGAAAGCGCACGAAATTCAAAACCTGCGCATCTTGCTTCAGCAAGTTGGTGCTGCCGAACTCGAACCTATCGCACTTGAGCCCGGCACACCCATAGAAGTAACGCGCGGGCCCTTTAAAGGCATCATCGGCACTGCCGTTCAGGTGCTCAACTCCCTGCGGGTGCTCATCGAGCTACGCCAACTCGGAGTCGCCTTTTCGGTCAATGTACCGAAAAGCTTTGTCAAGACGCTCTAGGCCAATAGGCATGGGGCTTTACATACAAAACTGCCAAACGCTACTGTGAGTAGCAGCGGCGAAGCCATGAGCAAAACCAAGCAAAAAAGCATGAAAAAAATCGCACTCATCACGGGTATTAACGGCCAAGATGGCTCGTATTTAGCCGAGTTCCTCCTAGACAAAGGGTATGAAGTGCACGGCATCATTCGCCGCGCTTCTTATTTCAATACCAGCCGTATTGAGCATCTGTATTTAGATGAATTCATCAAAGACGCGCAAGTCAAGCGCAAGTTAGAACTCCATTACGGAGACATGACCGACTCTAGTTCTTTGATCCGCATCATTCAGCAGGTCAAGCCCGTAGAAATTTACAACCTCGCAGCCCAAAGCCATGTAAAGGTGAGTTTTGAGGTGCCCGAATACACCGCTGAGTCAGACGCGGTGGGCACGCTGCGCATTCTAGAAGCAGTGCGTATTTTAGGCATGGAAACTTCTTGCCGTATTTACCAGGCCTCAACTTCTGAGTTGTATGGCAAGGTGCAAGAGGTGCCGCAGTCCGAAACCACACCTTTTTATCCACGCTCACCGTATGGTGTGGCCAAGCAATACGGTTTCTGGATCACCAAAAACTACCGCGAAAGCTACGGTATGTTTGCCGTCAACGGCATTTTGTTCAACCACGAGTCTGAGCGCCGCGGCGAAACCTTCGTTACCCGCAAAATTACCTTGGCAGCCAGCCGCATCAAGCACGGCCTCCAAGACAAACTCTACATGGGCAACCTCGACGCACAGCGCGACTGGGGTTACGCCAAAGACTACGTGCAGTGCATGTGGCTCATGCTACAGCATGACACCCCAGAAGACTTCGTTATAGCCACCGGCCAAATGCATACCGTGCGCAAATTCATCGAGCTGGCTTTTGCCCATGCCGAAATTCCAATCAAGTGGCAGGGGAGTGGCATCGATGAAAAAGGCATCAACGCCGAAACCGGCAAGGTGCTCATCGAGATAGACCCTAAATATTTCCGCCCCGCAGAAGTAGAGCAACTTTTAGGTAACCCCGCCAAAGCACAGCAGCTCCTAGGTTGGGACCCTAGCCAAACTTCTTTAGAAGAATTGGTGCGCATCATGATGACCCACGACTTACAATATGTCCTTGACAAAAGACACTAAAATATACATCGCCGGCCACCGCGGCATGGTAGGCTCAGCAGTTTGGCGCGCCTTGAGCGCAGCGGGCTATACCAACTTAATTGGCAAAACCTCCAAAGAGCTCAATTTAAGAAATCAAAGCGAGGTCAACGCCTTTTTTGCACAAGAAAAGCCAGGGGTGGTGATCAACGCAGCGGCCAAAGTAGGGGGCATCTTAGCCAACAACACCTACCCGTATGCCTTCTTAATGGACAACCTCCAGATCCAGAACAACCTCATTGCCGCCGCACACCACACCGATGTTCCTAAATTCATCTTTTTAGGGAGTTCTTGTATATATCCAAAGCTAGCCCCG
>JBIKZM010000246.1:0-2841 GCA_044354735.1 Crocinitomicaceae bacterium | reverse complement strand
GGGCCGCCTTCGCCGGCAAACATGCGGGTGGGGTCTTCGCCTTCGCGTTTGAACGGGAACAAGCCAGCTGTGTAGGGGAACTCACCAGGTACGTTTTCTTGCAAAACCCAACGCAGGATATCGCCCCAACTATGGTAGTTTGGCGTCGCTACTTTCGGGATTTGCAAATGAGATAGCGACTCGGTGTGTGTTTGGATCGTTAAAATTTTATCTCGAACCTTGAACTGGTATTCCGGGTTTTTGAAAGCCTGTTTTTTGGCATCCCAGTTTTGTAAAATCTCCCAATTTTTGGGATCAAAGTTGAGTTTTTCTTGATCAAAAGCTTCTTGCAATCCTTTGATCAAGCGGTCTTTATCTTCTAAATTTGAAGACTTTAGCGTCTCGATAGATACTTGTAAGCCGTGGAGTTTGGTCGCGACCGTTACTTGCGTATCGACCCATTTGTCGTAGGCGCGGTTGCTTTCAGAAATTTCGGAAAGGTAGCGCGTGCGCTCTGGCGGAATCACGTAGATTTTTTGTGACATCTCGCGGGTAATGGCAAAGGTAGATTGTAGTTGGCTGCCTGTTTTTTTGACGACGTGGTCCATCATGACCTTGTACAAAGTGTTCATACCGGGGTCGTTGAACTGTGACGCAATGGTGCCGTATACTGGCATGTCGTCTACTGGGCTGTCCCACAAGTTGTGGTTGCGCTGGTATTGTTTGCGGACATCGCGCAGGGCGTCTAGGGCGCCGCGTTTGTCGAATTTATTGAGTGCAATGACGTCGGCGAAGTCGAGCATGTCGATTTTTTCGAGTTGGGTCGCGGCGCCGTATTCTGGCGTCATGACGTACAAAGACACATCGGAGTGGTCAAGGATTTCTGTATCGGACTGCCCGATTCCGGAGGTTTCCAAGATAATGAGGTCGTATTTTGCTGCTTTTAGGATAGAAATTGCTTCGGCAACATGCTTTGATAGCGCAAGGTTGGACTGGCGCGTGGCCAAAGAGCGCATGTATACGCGCGGGCTTTTGATGGCGTTCATGCGGATGCGGTCGCCGAGGAGCGCGCCACCTGTTTTTCTTTTGGAGGGGTCTACTGAAACTACCGCGAGTTGTTTGTCCGGGAAGTCCACTAAAAAACGGCGCACGAGCTCATCTACTAAAGATGATTTACCGGATCCGCCCGTACCGGTAATACCGAGTACTGGAACTGCATTTTTTGTTCCTGCGTCGCGCAGTGCATTGATGAGCGCAGCGTTTTCTTCGGGAAAGTTTTCGGCAGCACTTATACAATGTGCGAGCGTAGGAATAGATTTTTGCGCTACGGCCGCTAAAATACTTTCGCTAGACTCCTTTTTGGCTTGCCCAACCGCAAAATCACATTTCTGAATGAGGTCGTTGATCATGCCTTGCAGGCCCATTGAGCGGCCATCGTCTGGATGGTAAATGCGCGTAATGCCGTAAGCTTGAAGTTCTTCGATTTCTGAAGGCAAAATGGTGCCGCCGCCGCCGCCAAATATTTTGATTTGTGGGGCTCCTTTTTCTTGCAAAAGGTCGTGCATGTATTTGAAGTATTCCATGTGCCCGCCTTGGTAGGAGGTCATGGCAATGGCCTGAGCATCTTCTTGAATAGCGCAGTTCACCACTTCTTCCACAGAGCGGTCATGGCCAAGGTGGATCACTTCACAGCCGGTGGCTTGAATGATGCGGCGCATGATGTTAATGGCAGCGTCGTGGCCATCGAAGAGCGCTGCGGCGGTAACGATGCGGATTTTATGTTGTGGAATGTATGCTTGAACGGGTTCCATAAGGGATATTGCTTGTTGTGCAAATTTAGGTTTTTTTCAGCAATTTCAGCCATTGACGATTTTCTCCACAATGCTCGCCACCGCCGGGCAAATGAGCGTATTTTGCGCTGTTAAATCCATGATTTGATACATGTTTTTGCGGTCGGTGTGGGGGTATTCTCGGCAGGCGAGAGGGCGGTCTTCATAAACAGCACAGGAGTTGTCGGGTAGCAAATTAAAGCAAGGGGAGGTTTGCAACACGTAATCGTCGTCTTCATCGAGCTTCAAATACTGCGAAACCAGTTGGCTTTCTTTCATGCGCAGGGCTTTGGCCATTCTGCGGATATCGGGCTGTCTAAATATCGGACTCGTTGTTTTGCAGCAATTGGCACACTGAAGGCAATCTCTTTTGGCAAATTCTTTTTGATGCAGAACATGAAAGCGCTGATCGAGGTCCTTGGGTTTTTGTTTGTTCCATTTGCGGAGTTGATCCCGATTGATTTTCAGGTCAGTTTTTGCTTTCTCGAGAAGTAAAATATCGTTTGGTTGGAGGTGCTGCATGTCGGCTTTGTACTAACTTTGTACGAAGATACAATCAAAATGGAATTTCCGCAGTTCAGAAAACTCGAGAATGGGAGGTCGCTCTACAAAATCACTTCCCCCAATCAATTTATCGAGCTGCAACAAATCGGTGCCAATTGGTTTCACTACAAATTTGACGTGCACCAATTCCCCGATTTATTGCGCATTGAAGATATGCTGCAAGGAAAGCATCCTTTCGAAGTGGTTCAAGAAATAGAATTTGAAACCATTTTTTCACAAGTTTAAACATTCAATCCACTCAAATCGTTACGTTCAAATGAAAAATACCGCACTCATCACCGGCGCCTCATCCGGTATCGGAAAAGAACTCGCCCGCATCCACGCGTCTAAAGGAGGCGCTCTCATTTTAGTCGCGAGAAGAATAGAATTACTCGAGAACTTAAAAGCAGAACTCGTTCAAAAATATAACGTTTCGGTTCACCTGATTCAAAAAGACCTTAGCGTGGTGGGCTCTTCTCAAGCAGTCTAC
>JBIKZM010000245.1:0-2853 GCA_044354735.1 Crocinitomicaceae bacterium | reverse complement strand
CAGGGTGTCGGCGCCATATTTTTCACAAAGGTCGTCTGGCGTCACTACGTTGTACCAACGCTTAGACATTTTGTCTACTTCTCTTTTGACCAACACCTTGCCCTCTGCATTACAGACAAATTCTTGATTGGCAAATTGAGGTTGCCAAGCTTTGAGCGCGTCTAGCTGAATGCTTTCGTCGTCGTTGAGTAAGTCGATTAAAATACGCACCTCCCTGAAGCCGTCTTTATTGGTTGGCAACATGTCAATAGAATACATTTTTTGATCGGGCCCCACATAAGCAATCGCAGATTTACCGAGGATCATGCCTTGATTAATCAGCTTGGCAAAAGGCTCGTCAAAATGAATGAAGCCTAAGTCGTAAAGGGCTTTTGTCCAGAAGCGGGCATAAAGTAAGTGGCCGGTAGCGTGCTCGGAGCCGCCGATATATAAATCGACTTGGTTCCAGTAGGCCAGTTTTTGAGGATCTGCGAAAGCATCTTGGTTGTGCGGATCCATGTAGCGCAGAAAATACCAGGAGCTTCCGGCCCAGCCTGGCATGGTGTTGTATTCCATGCGCTCTCCTAGCTGACAAGACCACGCTTCTTTGGCAGCTCTTGCAAGTGGGGGCTCTCCGTCTTCAGTGGGTAAATACGCATCTACGTCGGGCAGCGTAACGGGCAGCAAAGCGTCGGCTACGAGCCGCGGGAGTCCATCTTGATAATAAACCGGAAAAGGCTCGCCCCAATAGCGCTGACGCGAAAAAACAGCATCGCGCAGACGGTAATTGGTTTTGCCTTGGCCAATGTTCTTTTGCTCAATGGCTGCAATTGCTTTTTCCATGGCTACTTTGGCATCGAGACCATTCAGAAAGTCTGAGTTGGCAATAACAGCATCTTTTTCGGTGTAGGCAGCCTCCGAGCTGTCTTGATCGGCAAAAATATTTGGAATAGGCAAATTGAAATGCTTGGCGAAGTCGTAGTCGCGTTGGTCTCCACAAGGCACTGCCATCACCGCGCCCGTACCGTATGAAGCCAAAACGTAATCGCCGATCCAGATAGGAATTTCTTGGCCCGTAAAAGGATGCAAAGCATAGGCCCCGGTAAAAGCACCAGTAATATTTTTGACATCGGCCTGGCGGTCTCTTTCGGTTTTCAGTGCGGCTTGTTGCTGATAGGCGGCAACTTCTTCTTTTTGACTTGGTGTACAAATTTGAACTACGAATGGATGTTCGGGGGCCAAAACCATAAAACTGACGCCAAAAATAGTGTCTGGACGCGTTGTAAACACTTCAATTTGAAGATCGGCATCCTTGACTGCAAATTGCACGCTAGAGCCCTTAGACTTGCCTATCCAGTTGCGTTGTTGTTCTTTGAGTGCGTCGGTCCAGTCTATTCGGTCCAAGCCTTCTAATAGACGCTCCGCATAAGCTTTGATGCGCATAGACCATTGCATCATGCGTTTTTGTTCTACCGGATGCCCCCCGCGTTCTGAAACGCCGTTGACGATTTCGTCGTTGGCCAATACAGTGCCTAAAGCAGGGCACCAATTGACCCAACTTTCAGCTAAGTAAGCCATTCGGTATTGCTGCAATACAGCTTCTTTTTCCGCGGATGAAAATGCAAGCCAAGTTGGCGCAGTAAAATGTTGTTGGCACTCGTGAACAGCCTGAACATTTAGATTTCCCTCTTTCTCAAACGTAGCGATGAGCACCGCAATTGGTGTGGCTTTGTCTGAATTGAGGTCGTAATAAGCGTCAAATAATTGCTTAAAGATCCATTGAGTCCATTTGTAATAAGACGGATCTGAGGTGCGCACTTCTCGGTCCCAGTCAAAACTAAAACCCATGAGGTCTAGTTGCTGGCGGTAGCGGGCAATATTTTCTTTGGTAGTGATGGCCGGATGCTGGCCAGTCTGAATAGCGTATTGTTCTGCAGGCAGGCCGAAGGAGTCATAACCCATCGGGTGCAAGACATTGAATCCTTTCAAACGCTTGTAGCGCGCAAAAATATCAGAAGCAATATATCCGAGTGGGTGCCCAACGTGTAAACCTGCTCCTGATGGATACGGGAACATGTCCAAAACATAAAATTTTGGTTTGGTGGTGTCTTCGGTTACTCGATATGTTTTGCGCTCTTGCCAAAGTTGGCGCCATTTGGCTTCGATTGCATTGAAAGTGTAGTCCATGTTTGCTTATAGAAAGCACAAAGATACAAAGGTTGGGCTTAACGCAATAGAAAGTAAGAGCCAAGTACCAAAAGCAAAGCGTCATAGGAGCGCTTGGGCAAAGGAAACTCACGCTGCAAAACAATTAATGCCAACAGTATCCAAACCCAAGGCAATCCGATGAAAAAGGCAAACAATGTCAAAAGAAAAATTACCAAGTAACCTGCCGTTTCTTTACCTAAAAGACTCGCCAAAGTTTTGATTTTCCCTGCATCCTCATCTATATCCTCGATGTCAACCTGAATGCTCAGGGCAAGATAAAAGATAAAAAATGGTGTGAAAGTTAAACTTGCATAGCCTGCTAAACCTGGAATTAAGTTCAGCTGAATGAACCACATTGCAGCAATTAATAAATTTTTAAGGACCGGTATTCTTCTCCATACAATCCACTCTTCATAAGTCACTATCAAAATAAATTGAAGCAATAATAAAGACCAAAACCACAGAAAAGGCAGTGCAGACTGGTAAGCCTCCAGATATAATGCAACTGGGGCTAAGAAATGTAATTTGTGTAACCAATTCGTACTTAGGTAAAATTTCGTTTGTAATCCTAAATACACAAGCGCAATTAGCCATCCTTGGCCCATGGCTTTTTGGAGGTATTCATGTTCAAATTCAGCAATAGAGCTACCCCAACTAAATAATCCT
>JBIKZM010000039.1:0-8590 GCA_044354735.1 Crocinitomicaceae bacterium | reverse complement strand
TCAAGCCTTGTCTTTTAACGAGTAGCTCCTTGTATCCTGCTTTAATTGAGATATTTGTATTTGAGTGAATATAAAAAGGCTGCTGATAGCTTTGCCATGTTTGTCCATTTATTTGATAGAAAAGTTGGGTCTCTGTGTTTGTTTTAGCGCTTTGATTCAAACGTACAACATCAATTTCTATCCATAAAGAATCATTAAATACACGTTGTTCAGTTTTGATAAATGGCACCGGTGCAATGAAGGCAGGTACTTTGTTGGTCATTTGTTTTTGTGCTACAGTTCGTGGGTTGGGCTCTGGTCCCATTATAAATGAAAGACTGCCACCTTGCATGAGTTGCTCATGGCTGATTTGTTGCTGCGTCAATAGTTCATTGTTCCACCGGATTTCCTTGACATAAGGGTGGCTTTTGGCTTGGTTTTGACAGATGATTTGAACGGTTTTGCCATTTTCTAATTTGATGGTTGCGCTGTTCATGAGCGGGCGTCCAATTTGATAAACAGGTTTACCTGGCGCAATTGGGTACAAACCAAGCGCACTTAAAACATACCAAGCGCTCATCTGGCCGCAGTCTTCGTTGCCGGAAAGGCCATCGGGTGCATTTTGGTACATTTCATTGAGGATGCGATCTACGTAAAGCTGGGTTTTGTGGGGTGCATTGGTAAAATTGTACAAATACGCCATGTGGTGCGACGGTTCGTTGCCGTGTGCATATTGGCCAATGAGCCCTGTGATGTCGGCTTGCTCGCGGCCGCTGAGTTTCATGTCGGTGCTAAAAAGGCGATCGAGCCAAAATTCTAAAGAATCTTGACCACCAAGCAAGGTAGTCAGCAGTTCTATTTGATGAGGCGCATAAAGTGAATATTGCCAAGAGTTGGCTTCTGTGTAGTTGAAATTGACTTCAGAAGGGTCAAAGGGCCCGTACCATTGTGCACCGCGTCGGGCACGCATGAATTTGGTATTGGGGTCGTAGAGATTGATGAAATTTGTACTGCGCTTTTCAAATTCAAGCGCGACTGCATTGTTGCCAAGCGCGCTAGCCATAGTAGAAATACAAAAGTCGTCGTAAGCGTACTCGAGGGTGCGCGAAACCGACTCGGGCTCGTCTGAGGCGCTAATGAACCCATTGTTGGCATACGCAATCTTGCCAAATTCGTTCATTTTTGCCGTGGCTACCATGGCTTTGAGCGCTTTGTTGGCGTCAAAATCGCGGATGCCTTTGAGGTACGCGTCTGCAATGACACTCACGCTGTGGTAGCCGATCATGCATTCGGTTTCGCAGGCAGCGAGTTCCCAAACGGGTAGGTCGCCGCCTTCATCGTATTGCCTCAAGAAAGTGCGGATATAGGCTGCACTGCGCTCTTGGTCAATGAGTGTAAATAATGGATGGTTGGCGCGGTAGGTGTCCCATAGAGAGAAAACGGTATATTGCTTGTCGTTCAAAGAGGCCAATTGATGGATTTTTTGATCGCGGCCACGGTAGCGGCCATCGACGTCGCTCATGAGGTTGGGCGCCACCATGGTGTGGTAAAGCGAACTGTAAAAAATGACCTGAGTTTCTCTGTCTGCTTGCAGTTTGATTTTGCCCAATTCTTGCTCCCATTTGCGCATGTTGTCATTGTAAACTTGGGCTAAGGAAAAGTGTGGAATTTCTGCGTCGAGATTCAATTTCGCACCCGCGGCATCGACATGCGACATGCCTACCTTGATCAGTACTTCTTTGGTGTCAATGGGGAATTCGAGCAAGAGCTTCATTTGGCCATTTTGATCTCTCAACTCGTGTGCAATGTAGGGGATAGAGGTACTCAAATGAAAGTAAAAATGTTGTTCGCTGGCCCAAGCTTCTGAGCAGCGCATTCCACTGATATTTTGTTTGTCAATAAGTTGAAATGAACCTTTGAGCAGTTTGTCGCGGTAATTGAGGTCGAGTAGAATGTATTTTTTCTCGTCGGCATTGAGAAAGGTATATTGATGGATGCCGGCTCTTTCGGTACAAGACAAATTGACGCGGATGTTTTCGTCTTCGAGCAATACTTCATAAAAGCCCAAGCGCGCCGCTTCATTTTGGTGATCGAAACGTGCGCCATAGCCATTGGGGTCTTCAAATTTGCCTTTCCATTTGGCCTCTCCACTTTGTGGCACTACCAATAAGTCGCCGTAGTCTGGAACGCCCGTACCACTCAGGTGGGTGTGGCTGAAACCATAAATAATGGAGTCGGAATAATGGTAACCACCGCAGCCGTCCCAGCCATCGTAACGGGTATCTGGGCTGAGTTGCATCATGCCAAATGGCGCGCAAACCCCAGGGAAGGTGTGGCCGTGGCCTCCTGTTCCAATGAGTGGATTGACGAGCATTGTGGGTAGCATGAGCTCCTTTTGTTTGGGGTTTTGTCGGGCAGCGCCAAAAGCGCTTTGTGCTTTGTCGCTGGCGTTTTGAAGTGCTGGAACTTGCGCGTAGGCTAAAGTCAGGTTGACAAGGATAGCATATCCTAAAATGAGTCTCTTCATGAATGAAATTTTCGTTTATTCAGCGCGCTAAATGTTCGGATACCTTTGCCGAAATAGTCCCAAATAATGAGGCCGTGGTAGCGCAGGGGAGCGTTTTCAAATGCTGGGCGCTTTTGGTAAAAAGTACCAAAATGGCGGTACAAAGCCATGTGTGCCAAGAATACTTGCCAAGTCAGTATGGGTTTGCCTTTGAGGAGAAATTGAATGGCGGCGAGGCCATCTAAGGCCATGCGCACAAAAAGCAGTGGGAACAAAAATTTTGGTTGGTTCTTGACAAGCATCCAGAGGCTATTTCTGAAATTCAGGAAGACTTTGCGTGGGCTCTCGTAGCCTAGCGTCCCGCCGCCGAGGTGATATACCGTGGAAGCTGGAACACAGCACAGTTTTTTGCCTTTGTTGGCCAAGCGCAAGCACAGGTCAATTTCTTCCATGTGGGCAAAGAAGGCGGCGTCAAAGCCACCTGCTTCATGAAAATCTTTGCTCCGAATGAGCATTGCCGCACCCGAAACCCATGTTACTTCTTGCGGGCTACCGTATTGATCGGCGTCTACTTCTAAGGAATCAAAAATACGACCACGGCAAAACGGAAAATAAAAGGTATCTAGGTAGCCACCCGCTGCGCCAGCGTGTTCAAATTTATCGGGTTCGAGATCGGAAAGTACTTTTGGCCCAACAGCGGCGGTATTGGGGTTGTTTTCTAAAAATTCCAGAAGTGGGGTATCCCAGTTCGGGGTCAGTCGGACATCGCTGTTCAAAATGAAGTAAAGTTCATATTTTCCTTTTAACTGATCCAAAGCATCGTTGTAGCCACCAGCAAAACCGAAATTTTCAGCTAATTGAATAATAGAGAGATCCGGATAATTTTTACTTAGAAAAGGGATGGACTGATCTGTACTTGCGTTGTCGGCAATGATGATGTCCCAGTTGGGGCTATTTTCAATGATGCTCGGAAGGTAAGTTTGCAGGTGCTGTTCCCCGTTGTAATTGAGGATGACAATGGCGCTTCGCATCTGGTTTAGTATTGGCGGAAAAAATCGCTAGAGTTGCCACCAAAATGCTTCACGTTTAGCATGTTGGGGTCATCTACAGTGCCGTTGACTGTATTTCTTCTGGAGAGAATTTGTTGCCACGAGGGGTTGCGGAGTTCTCCGACCATATCGGAGTGCAGCAAGCGGTGGTTGTTGGTGACTAAATCAGGGTTGTAGAAGACAAAGCGGCGGTTGCTGTAAATACCGATTTTGTCGTAGGTCCATATTTCATAAGGGTATTCGCTCGGTGAAGATTCCTTGACCACCACAGAATTGGGCTGGCCGTATTTGAGGTAAACGCGGCCGCGGTCGGTCTCGAAGCCCTCCATGTAATTATTGGCGTAATGATTTTCAACGGATTGTACTTGGCTGCGGTATTGGATCCATTGTTCATAGGCTTTGGCCCCCGATGTTTGGAACCAAAATGCCTGAATGTGCTTGCGCATTTGAGCAGTATCGTTTTGTTTGAGAATTTCGATCAATGTGCGAATTTCTCCTTGTTTGGCAATAGGGATCAAGCTTTCAAGATAATAGGACACGCTGTCTTTATGAATCGATTCTTGGAAAGAGGGGTCCAAGACCATAGAAGCGATATCAAAAGCAATTTCGCTGTCATTGAAGCGCTCAAAGTCAAAGGATTGATTGCAAATTTGACCCGTTTGGAGGTCTTTGGCCTGCAATTGCAGTTGGTAAGTGCCAGTAACGAGATCCGAGATGTCAATTTCTTGCAGAAGGGCCAAAACAGGCTCTCCTTGATACGGAAAGGTTTTGGTGAAGCCGAGTGCAGGATAATTTTGTCCGGTTTCAGCATTGACAACTTTGCGCTCAATTTGTATCGTACTCTTTGCGCCGTAGACCTCCGTGTAATAAGGTAAATTATTCATCTCCTTATTAAAGTAGTTTTTGAGCAGCGGAATGATGTAGTAGTTGGATTTGGTGAAGCGCGATTGCTCTTGGCTGTCAAAAGCGAGGTCAACGAGTTCTACAGATGAAAAGCGAAGTAGGTCTCGGTTGTCTGTGACAACAAATGGAATGGTGCCTGAGATATTGCTTTTTTCTCGGTTGGCGTCTTCGAGTTGGATAGAGAGTGTGTAGCTGCCTTTGCTCAGCGGGGTGCGGATGATTTCTAAGAAATTGTTTTGGGTAGAATCATTGGAAATAGGGGAGTCTAGGGCATAGAAGTCCTTGAATACGACGTTGCCCATTGAGTCTGCAATGGCGCAATCTACAATAACTGTAGCTTTGGTGCCGCCTTCGCAAGGTTTGAATTGGGTTGTGTAGCCCGCAAATTCAATATAGATTTCTAAGTAAGGCCCGATTTCTGGTGCAAAAAATTGCTTGGTGTCGAGGTAAGCCTTGATTTTGTTTTGGGCCTGTAGATTGGCCTGAAAACCTAATAAGAGCAGCAATAAAAGGAGGGAAAAGTTTTTCATCGCCTTAAATTTACAAAAAGCCGGTTAATCTTCGATGTTGAGCCTGATTTTCTGACTCAGCTGGCGGTTATAGGTTTCGAGCAAGTATTTGAAATAGTTGTCTGTGCATTTGGAGATGCATTTGGTGTAGTGCTTGATGCGGTGTTCGATGTGGTCTTGGAGGAGTTTTTGCAGCTCAAGGGCGTTGTCGAGGTCGGTGGCAGACGCCGCAATTGCAGCGAAGTGGTTTTCGATGGAGGCTTCGATGGCTTCTTTGCCTTTTCCACCGCGGTCTATGGCGGCAAGATAGCATTCTTTGATCGAGAATTCTTCTAGAATATGGGTTCTGATCAGTTGTTCAAAGCCCTTTGGATATTCGTATTCGACTTCAAATTCCATGTCTTCGAGCTCGGAAATACGAGACTCCAAAAAGCGGTCAGGGAAGCGAAAGGCGTCTTGCCAGTTGATGTAATCTTGCCAATAGCCAAAACGACGCACGTTGTTGCCGAGGTCGATGATTTTGAACTGATTTTTGTCGGGAATACTGCGTGAGCCACGGCCGATCATTTGGTGATAGAGCGTGAGCGAACGGGTTGCGCGGTTGATGATAATGGTTTGTACAGTAGGTTCATCGAAGCCCGTAGTGAGGATGCCTACAGAAGTAAGAATGGCGTCTGGGGTGTCTTTGAACCATTTGATGACATCTTTGCGGTCTTTGTCTGAGAACGTAGAGTCGAGGTGACGGATATTGTATTTGAGTTTTTTAAACGATTCTTCTACGCGGCGAGAGGTTTCGATACCGGCATTGAAGATGAGTGTTTTTTCGCCGATGGCGACTTCTTCGTAAGCAAAAATAAGCTTTTCTTGCATGAAGTAATTGGAGTAGAGGAGGTCGGAGGAACTCACGGTGAAGTCGCCGTTTGAGCCAATTTTTAGGCCGTGAAGGTTGACGTCGTAAGAGTAGGTTTCTGCATCTGATAAATAGCCGTCGCCAATGAGATTGGAGATGGATTCGCCTACCAAAAGCTTATTGTAGTGGTCTTTGAGGGGTAAATTGCGGTTGCTGCTGAGCGGTGTAGCGGTTACGCCAAGGATATTGGCATCTTCATAAAACTGAAAAATTTTGCGAAAGCTGTTGTAATGTGCTTCGTCGACAATCACCAAACCAACGTTCTCAATAAATTGATCGTTTTCGTTGAGGCGGTTGTTGAGTGTCTCGACCATTGCAATAAAACAGGTGTATTCAGCTTGGTCTTCGAGGGTCTTGACCTCCGAATTGATGACCTTATTGGGTACCTGAATGGCTGAAAGTTGCTTAGAGGTTTGGATGGAAAGCTCGATGCGGTGTGTGAGGATCAGTACGTTTTTGCCCGATTCTTCGACATAACGCTTGGCAATAGCCGAAAAAATAACGGTTTTGCCGCCTCCGGTTGGGAGTTGATAGAGTAAATTGAAATTGCTGCCATTTTTTCTAAGTTCGTCTAGGACCTGATTGACGGTCTTTTCTTGAAAAGGATAGAGTTTTTTGGCTTCGTATAAATCGAGATCTAGCATCGGGAAAAAGGGAATTTTGCAAAAGTACGTCCTTTTCCCTGATCTTGCTAATGAATTGTATTATTTACTGAGATGTTGCAGCAAAATTCCAGCAGCCACGGCCACATTTAAGGATTCGGCAGCTCCTTTTTGTGGAATGCCAATGCGGTGTTTGAGGAGGGCTGTTAGGTTGTCGCTGATGCCGTGGCCTTCATGGCCCAAAACTAAAAATTGCATCTGGTCGGGGGCAATTTGTTCAAAATCAGTACCGTCCATGAATGTTCCGTACGTTCGATCGGCGTATTTTTTGATGAGTGGCGCGAGTTCTTGGTAGTGAATTTGCACGCGAAAAGCCGAGGCCATGGAGGCGTGGATCACTTTCGGGCTCAGGTAATCAGTGGTGCCAGGTGCACAATAAATATGTTGGATGCCAAACCAATCGGCTGTCCGAATGATGGTGCCAAGGTTGCCAGGGTCTTGAATTTGATCGAGTAAAAGGGCTTTTTGTCCGGCCTTCCAAGGTTTGTTCTTTGGATACTTTACGATGGCATTGACCTTTTTTGGTGTCTTGAGTTGGGTGAGTTTTTCGAGGTCATCTAGCGGTGCAACGAGCAGCTCTTTATTGAAGTTTACGTATTCAGGGGCTTTGTCTTCGGTCACGACGAGTGTCAAAACGAGTTGAGGGAATTCGACGAGGAGTTCTTTGATGAGCGTTTCACCTTCTAGGTAAAGCATTTGTTCGGAGTTGCGGTGCTTTTTGAGCTGCAATTTTTTGAAGTCTTTGATCTTTTGCTGACTGAGCTTTTCCAAGGTGAATATTATTTACTTTTGTAACACAATGCGATTGATTTCAAAAGTACAATTATTTGTCGTCACTACACTGCTTTTGGCAAGCTGCCGTCTGGCCAAAAACGTGCCGTCAGGCAATTACCTGCTGCACAACACCACCATTGCACTAGACAACCCGCTCACCACCAACCTAGACCGCTACGAGCTCACCCAAGTGTTGCGCCAGCAGCCCAACGCCCGTTTTTTTGGCGCGCCTTGGAAGCTTTGGTTATACAACGCGATGGATTCTTCGGCAGTAGCTGATAAGAAGATGGCTAAACTTGAGCATTTCAAAGAGCATTTAACGCGCAAGCAAGCAAAAGTAAGTCGTGTCAACGCCAAGCGAAACGCACGTGCTTTGCGCAAAAACAAATCTGATTACCGTTACAAAGCTCCAGCAGACAGCACCTTTAAACAAGCCATTTGGGCAGAAAAACTCAAATATAAATACGGGCAAAAGCCAGTTGTATTCGATACCGTTTTACACCAAAAAAACGAAGATCAGCTCGCGCGCTATCTTGTCAAAAAAGGCTATTACTATGGCTCGGTGAAGTCAGAACTCAGCTACAATGCACACAAGCAAAGTGTTCAGGCCATTTATCACATCGATGAAGGCCGCCAATACATCATCGACTCTGTAACATATTCTGGCCCTAGACTACTGCGTGACCTCCATCTCAAACTCATCCGCAAAGAATACCAGCCCTTGGGCGAGCATCCGCTCATCGGAAAGCCCTTTGATCTCGATTACCTCAGTGGCTATCGAGAAAAAGTAGCCAAATTCATGCGCGACGAAAGCGTGTATAAATTCAACAGCAACAGCATACAGTTTGAAGCCGATACCAATCGCCAAACCATGACCGTTCATTTGGTAGTTAAATTCGAAGACCGCATGGTGCCTTCGCAACAAAACCCAGATAGCTTGGTGAGCGTACCCTACCGCGAAACCAAAATCAACAAAGTGTTTTTTCACTTAGCCGATACACTACAAGTTTCGGGCACATTTTCAAATGAACTAACTCAGGCTGGTTTGAGCCTCTATGACTCTCTTCTACCTCAGTACCTGAAAACCCAAAATCAATTGTTGTACAACGACTTGCGCTACTCTAAAAAGCAAGCACAAGACCTCAAAGTACCTTTCGGAACCAAAAGCAATTGGCGCAGCATGACACTCCAATATAACGGGCCACTTCCTTGGATTGAACCGGCTGTGCTCGAGATGCAAAATTATTTAGAACAAGGCAACACTTACAAAGAGTATTACTTTGATCGCTCGTATCGTT
>JBIKZM010000244.1:0-2860 GCA_044354735.1 Crocinitomicaceae bacterium | reverse complement strand
CCATAGAAGCCTATACTGGTGAAGAAGTCTTGCGCTATGAAATCTCTGAAGGTGAATACAAAGCCATTTTATTTGATATTGATGACCCCAACTACAATTGGCAAAAACTCCTCGATGAAAATGAAAATCCAGATTTTTGGGGAGATTAAATTTTCTTTTGTATTTTCACAACACACTAATCCATAATTCAAGAACATGAAAAAATTAACTTTATTTCTTGCGCTCACCCTTGGTGTCGCAGCACCTTTTTTAGCACAAACAAAGAAATTTCACGGCGTGAGTTTCAATACAGAACTCAAACTCGATGGTGAAAATCTCGTGATCAACGGCGCAGGCTTGCGCGAAAAATACTTCATGGACCTCTACGTGGCGGCCCTTTATCTTCCGAAGAAAACAGCCGATGCCAAAAAAGTAATCTACGACGACACCGAAATGGCTATCCACATCAAAATTGTGTCGAGTAGCGTGACCCGTGAGCGTTTCATCGAATCTGTCAACGCTGGTTTTGCAACTTCAAAACATGGCAACGCAAGCAAAGAAGAAATTAAAAAATTTGTAGGTTTCTTCAGCGAGGCTATCGAAGAAGGCGACAAAATCTACCTCGACTACATCCCTGGTAAAGGCGTTCGCGTTACCAAAAATGGCGACGTAAAAGGCACTATTCCTGGTCTAGACTTCAAAAAAGCCCTCTTCGGCATTTGGTTTGGAACGCCTCCTGTACAAGAAAGCTTGAAAAACGAAATGTTGGGCAAAGACTAGCTCTTTTTCCTAATAATAAGTTCAAAAGCCACGCAAGTGGCTTTTTTTTGTGACTTATGTCACATTTTGCAAGCAAACAATGGCGTACTTTTGTATCAAATAATTGCAGATGAAAGTAGAACAGATTTATACGGGTTGTTTGGCGCAAGGCGCTTACTATGTAGTGAGTAACAACGAAGCTTTTATCATTGATCCATTAAGGGAGGTACAGCCTTATTTAGATCGCATTGTTGCTGATGGCGTAACGCTCAAATATATTTTTGAAACGCATTTTCATGCTGATTTTGTTTCTGGTCACCTCGATTTGAGCAAGCAAACTGGCGCCCCAATCGTTTATGGCCCTACAGCTCAACCTGAATTCAATGCGCTAATTGCGCAAGACGGCCAGGTTTTTGAAATTGGCGCAATCAAAATAAAAGCATTGCACACGCCTGGGCACACCATGGAGAGCACTACTTTCTTATTGATCAACGAAGAAGGTAAAGATGAAGCCATCTTTTCAGGAGACACCCTCTTTTTAGGAGATGTTGGCCGCCCAGATCTCGCTCAAAAGGCTGCCGACATGACACAAGATCAACTCGCGGGCATGCTTTACGACTCTTTAATGACGAAAATCATGCCTTTGGCAGACGATGTTACAGTTTATCCAGCGCATGGTGCTGGCTCAGCATGTGGTAAAAACATGATGAAAGAAACAGTTGATACGCTTGGCAATCAAAAGAAAATGAATTATGCGTTGAATCAACCTCACAAAGAAGCATTTGTTGCAGCCGTTACGGAGGGCTTACTGCCTCCGCCAGCTTACTTTGGTCATAATGTAGCCATGAATAAAAAAGGTTATGATAGTTTTGAAGTAGTGAAAGCAAGAGCGTTGTCGCCATTGAGCCCAGAAGCGTTTGAAACACTTATTGAAGCCACGAGCGCCTTGATTTTAGACACGCGTTCGCCTGGTGATTTCTACAAAGGCTTCATCCCGCAGTCCGTCAATATTGGCATCAAAGGTGATTTTGCACCTTGGGTTGGTGCACTTATTGGAGACGTCAAGCAAGAAATCGTCCTCATTACTGATGCTGGAATGGAGGAGGAAGTCATTACGCGTTTGAGTCGGGTAGGTTTTGATAAGGTTTTGGGTTACTTAGAAGGAGGTTTTGCAGCTTGGCAAGAAGCAGGAAAAGAAGTAGATCAGGTAACACGCATTACGGCTGATGAATTTGCTTCACAATTCAAAGCAGGCGAATCAATGGTTATAGACGTGCGTAAAGAAACGGAGTACGAGGCAGCGCACGTAGCAGATGCCTACAGCAAGCCGCTTGCTTTGATCAACGACTGGACCAAAGATATCCAGCCAGACCAACATTTCTTTTTACATTGCGCAGGTGGATACCGCAGCATGATTGCAGCTTCTATTTTACAAGCGCGCGGTTACCGCAACTTCACAGAAGTAGACGGCGGTTTTGGTGCCATTTCCAAAACAGCAGTGCCAACAACTGATTTTATTTGTCAGAGTAAAGTACTGAAGCATTAAGTTTCTTTACGAATGACCTTCGATCTACTCTCCATATTTGGTCTGCTAGCCAGCGTTATAATTGGTATTTCTCTGGGGCTTATTGGCGGTGGAGGTTCTATTTTAACGGTTCCCGTTCTGGTTTATCTTTTCAATGTAGACCCCATTCTTGCTACAGCCTATTCGCTATTTATTGTGGGTTTGAGTAGTCTGGTGGGGGCTTTTCCCAAATACAAGTTGGGTCTTATTGACCTAAAAACCGCCGTCGTATTTGGTATCCCTTCCATTATTGCCGTTTTTCTGACCCGAAAAGTGCTGGTTCCTGCAATTCCTGCAACTCTTCTTGAAATTGCGGGTGTTTTAGTGACCAAAGCACTTGCTATGATGTTGCTCTTTGCAGTGCTCATGGTTGCGGCTTCAGTTTCAATGATTAGAGATAAGAAAAAAGATGAGCAGGTAACGGATGAGCCGCGCGTGTTCAATTACCCCATGATTTTATTAGAAGGAAGTGTAGTGGGTGTCTTGACCGGTTTGGTCGGCGCAGGCGGCGGATTCTTGATTATCCCTGCTTTGGTACTGCTCAGTAAATTACCGATG
>JBIKZM010000038.1:0-8620 GCA_044354735.1 Crocinitomicaceae bacterium | reverse complement strand
ATTGTATTGCAGTCGAGGGCGATTCACATGCTGCAAAGAAAAGCCTGTTTGCAAAGACCACTGGCCATCGCGCAACTCACCGCGTTGATTCGGTTCAAAACGATACGCTACCCCTAAGCCCGCATCGACAAAAGCAAAATTGACAAAATCGTTTTCTTCGCCAGAAAAAACACTCGGGTCTAAAGTAGAGCCGTTCCACTGAGAATAGTAAAGCAAGCTGCTGAAATCTGCACTGCGTTGCTGGATTGCAGTCTGGATGCCGGCGTCTAGCCAGTGGCCTTTTGCCAAAGGAATGTGTCCGCTTGCCGTGAGCCCGAAAGATTTTTGCGACATGCGCGAATCTCCGCCAACGTCGTTGCTAAAAGAGGCGCCAATACCGGCGTAAGCACGCTCGGATTGGCGCGTGCGGCCCAGTGTAAATTCAGCCATGCCGTAACTTGTCAAAAATTGGGTGCCAGAACCTATCCATTGGTTGCGGTTCAAGAGCGTGATTCTTTCAAATCCTTTGTAAGCCCCCACAAAAGCAGGATTCAAAAAGGGCATGCTGCGGTCTGCCTGGGTCAGGTGAAAATCTTGGGCAACGGCAATGCTAGGGAAAGCACCGAACACCGACAAGGTCAATAAGAAGGAGTATAGAGCCTCTTTAAAACGCATCGCTTATCGAATTAAAGTGATGTTACCCGTAAATTTCTTGGTGCTGCCGTTTTCATACGTAACGTCACAAACATAAGCATAGACGCCACTATTGCATGGCTTTTCTTTGTGCGTACCATCCCATTTGAATTGTTTGTTCGTAGCAGAAAACATGAGGTTCCCCCAGCGGTCGACTATTTTGAAATTGATAGCCGCAATATCCTTACCGGCAATAATTTGATAGACTTCATTGAGGCCGTTTCCGACACCATTTGGTGAAAAAGCGGTAGGGAAGAAAATACCCGTGGCACATTCAGGGCTGCTGCCATCTGGATCGCAGGGGTCCAGCGGATTGGAGCCGTTGGCAACTTCAGTGCCGTCGTTGATGCCGTCTCCATCGGTGTCTGGGTTGAGCGGATTGGTGCCAAGCACGCCTTCTTGCGCATCTGTGAGGCCATCAAAATCGGTATCTATTTGGCAGCCAGGAAGGGTGTCATTTGGATCACATGGATTCATGGGGTCAGAGCCGTTAGTCACCTCAGCGCCGTCAGTAAGGCCATCGCCGTCGGTGTCTGGATTGGTAGGGCTGGTGCCTGCCGCATTTTCCTGACTATTTGTTAAACCATCGCCGTCTTGGTCACAAGGACCTGCGTTTGGATTTGGAATGCATGGATTGGTGTTGTCAGGGTCTAATTCGTCCATGACGCCATCGCCATCGGTGTCTATAATTGAGGATTCGAGTGCGTCTATGATGCCATCTCCGTCGGTGTCAGTTGGTGCACCAATATTGCCAATCTCATCGCAATCATTTTCGCCGTCGCCATCGGTGTCTGGGTTAGATGGATCTGTTCCTAATAAATTCTCATCAACATTCAAACAACCGTCACCGTCTAAATCTGGGACGTCTGGTACAAAAACAGCTACTATTGTTTCAGGACCGTTGATATTGATGAAGTTATTTTCCGTAGTAGATGGTAACCCAAGTGGCCCAGTGGTAACCGTCCAGTGGCTAAATACAAAGCCTGGATTCGCATTTGGTTCTAAAAGTGTTTGAATTCCGCCGAAATAAGTAGTGGCCCAAGGGTAGTTTGGTGGGTTAATGGAATTGACTTGAATAGTACCCGCACCAACCGGTGTGACGTCAAAAGTTACTGCAAATGGACCCGAAAGCTGGTAGCAGTCGATGAGACCTTGTTCTAATGCCAAGCAGCGCTGGTTGATGAAATTGCGCAACTGGGTAACCCTAGACTGCCAACCGTTGTAGGACCCGCCCCATTTAGTGCAATGAGCTGCCATTTCGGGAGCTATTTCATTGACCATGCTGTCTAGCAAGGCTAACATACTTACACAACTAAACGATGTGTTAATGAGGTCGATGTAGCGGGTGATGTAATATTGCTCAACTTCTGGATTTTCATTGATCAGTTTTTCTAAAATGTCGGTGTGGCCCTGACCTCCCGGATTGGGTAAGTTTTCGGCGTTACAAGGGTCGGCATTTGCGCTTGGGTCTGGAATGCCCGTATAGTTGATGTAGTGGCCGAAAGTGGCATCCATGTCCCAGAGGGCATAGCCCCACTTTTTGTGATCGCCGGTGGTGTCTAGGCCGCGCCACCAAGCGGTATTCCAGTTGAGCCAATCTTGGTTGACCGTATAGGAATTGATCATGAAGTAATCGGCTAATGATTTCCAACTGAGCAAAGAATCTACATAATTGAAATTCACAGGATTACTCATGTTGTTTGTCAAGATATAATTGCGCAAGGCGTTCCAACTTGGCTGCGCATTGGGTGCGCCATATTCTTGCCAGGTGCCGCCCCAAGTTTTGAGGTAGTGCATATTGTATTTATCCTGGTCGTAATAAATGTCGGCGTAGTCGTGGTCATCGGCTTTTTCGCGGATTTCATACACGCCCCAATAGCTGCCATTTAAATAAACAATTGCTGGGCGCCAAGTGCGCTCATCGAGTTTCATATCGGCTCTGATTGATAAAGTATGAATGAACGCATCACGGATGTGTGCACCTTGCTCAAAAGGATAATTGTCACTTGCGCCCGGCTTCAGCATCACGCGCTGAAATGCATCGCGGTCTTTTTCTGGGAAAATTTCGTGTTCGAGGTCGCCGTTGTGCCCGTATTGGTCTCGGCAAATAAAATCAAAACCTCGTTGCGCATAGGCCCAAGAGTCATTACCATGCTTGTTGAAATCGCCTTCAGATTCATCGATAAAGGTGCCGTCTTGCTCAAAAAGTTCAAAAGAGCCTATTCGGTTGGGTGGATTTTGGCTGCCATTTGCGACAAGTGAATACACTCCCTGACTACAAACCGAAACTACCGGTACGGTATGATTCACATTGATGAAATACGTGTTGGTTTCAGTAAAAGAGGAAAGTGTGGCGCCAAATGCTGTAGCACGTAAAACTTTTGTGGTAGTGATGTTGATGGGTGTACTGTATGCTGTGGAAGTAGCAATTGGGTCCGAGCCATCTAAGGTATAGCGGATGGTGGCCGTAGGGTCTGCACAGGTAATAGTAATGGTTTGGGCGCCTGGATAAAAACCCGGAGCTAAACTAAAAACGGGCTTGGGAGGGTAAAAATTGACGCCACCTGTATTGTTGGCGTTCGGGGTTGGCGTCGTGAATAATTTGAAGTCAATGGCACCATTACTGGAACGCCCAACAGAATGATTGGATTTGGTGAGGTGTACTATTTTAAAGGAATCTACAACAACCGCAGCTGGGTTGGAAAGGATGATCCAGTCGCCACCTGTTTGTGATAAATTGAAATTGGGATGGTATTCATTGCCAGAGACCAAATCTCTTTTGGAACAAAAAACCATTTTGAAGCCATTGGCGTTGATGTTTCCACTCGGAATTTGCCATTTGGTCAGGTTGGTAGCTTTATCTGATAAGAACCAACCGGTAAGATCTACAGTTGCACCTGTGGTATTCAAAAGCTCTACCCAATCTTCTCTCTCTCCAAATGCATCTGTAGGGCCAGTCATGTTTGAACACGAGTATTCGTTGATGATTACCTGTGAAAAAACAAGAAAAGGAAGGCAAAATAGAAAGGAGAGTAGTAAGTGTTTCATTTAGCTTTGTTTAGCGTGACCAATATTAGTGAAATATCGATTTTTATCCAAACAAACAGACGCAAGAAGTAGAGAAAAGTTGTTTTTTTCTTAACATTGCCGAAAAAAAGAAATGAAAAGACTTTCCTTTATTTTATCCGTTGCTATTTTAGCGCTCAGTTTTACAGGCTGTAAAAAGTATGAAGGGCAAGGTGGCCGCAGTACAATCACGGGTCAACTAACCGTAAATGAAAAGCTGTATATCAATGGTGCATTGGCTCAGACCGTAAGTTATGCTGGGGCTACCGAAGATGTTTATATCGTTTACGGATCCCAAGACAGCATCTTTGACGATAAAATCGAATGCAACCACGACGGCACATTTAGTTTCAATTATTTGTTCCCAGGCACCTATACTGTTTTTGCTTACAATAAAATATTTCATACTGGCAATTCGATCATCAATAACGACGACGACTATTACACCAAAGAACCAGTGAAATTTACCATCGAAATTGGTAAAAATGAGACCAAAGATTTAGGTGAAATCATTGTTCTGAGATAAAATGCGCAGCCTCGTTTTCAGTTTACTTTTGCTTCCATTCTTGGGCTTGAGTCAGAATAGCACAGTTTTCCAGGTTTGGAATGAAGTAGGGATAGCTTATAAAATTGATAAAAAACAGAGTCTAGCCTTTGACCTCACCACCCGACACGGCGCCGGAGGTGTACAGACTTTCTTTCCACAAATCTCTTATAAAATTAAAATCAATAAATATCTCCGCCCTTCCGTAGATTACCGCTACGTAGGCAGCAATACGCAAGAGGGCAACTTTACATACAGACACCGGATCAATGCCAACTTACAATTCAACTATGAAATTGAGCGCTTTCAGCTGGGTTTGAGAGGCCGCTATCAATTTACAACGAATCGGCTCGCCGATAATTATGAGCCTGAATTTGGCGAAGCCTTTCGCATCAAACCAAGTATAACTTACGATGTCAAAAAATCTATTCTTTTGCCGAAAGCTTCTATGGAGTTTTTTACCGGCCCAATGGACGGTCAGCAAGGGTATCACCTCAACCGCATTCGTTGGAGTGTAGGTCTTGGATTTGATTGGGATGGGCCGCACACTTTCGAACTTGCGTACTTGTATGACCAACGTATCATGAGCCCGGGCGCTTTGAACCGCGCTATTCTGAATTTTTCGTATGGCTATAGTATCGGTAGTCAAAAGCCAAAAAAACCAACTCCTCAGCAACGCAACGGGCGCTATTTATAAATTAGTCGGTGTAAGCATCTGCAGCCAAGCGGTCCATCACAACTTGTAGATTTTCTTGTTTCTTTTTTTGGCGAGACTCTATTGCGGTTGTCGTAAAAAATTGGTGCTGCTTGAGGAAGTTGACCTGGATGGCATCCCATTCTTTGCGAGACGTAATTTTACCCATTTCTGTCAGCTCTTTTCTGAGGTTATCGGCAATTCGCTCAAAATCAGAGCGACCTAAATAATCGAGGTCGGCATCGCAAATAATTTCTTGAAGTTTATTGATGGGCTTGTGAGGAATTTCGGTCGCATGGATCAGTTCCACAATCGTTTTAACGTGCTGCTCAGTATATCCGTATTTAGGCAGGATTTCCTGAGCCATGCTGGCGCCAATGGCCTCGTTGTGGTCATACTGATCGATAAACCCTGCATCGTGGAAAATAGCCGCTGTTTTGAGCAAAAACAAGCCCTCATCAGTAACTCCTTCAAGCAAGGCGATGCGCTCCACTGATTTAACGACATCTTTGGTGTGATTGATGGAATGGTAATAAAGACTTGGCGAGAGGTTTTGCTGAAGAATTCCCATGACGTGGTGCTCGGTCTTGTAGTATTTAATGGAGCTGTAATGGTGTAATTTTTTGATTTCTTCAAAACGAGAATTCGGAATAAGTCCTTCACCATTGACAGAAAGCTCGGGCTTGATGCGCTGTACGACGTACATGTCTAATTTGGTGCGCGATTTGGTCAGGGCCTTGCCTTTGTAGTCGCATTCAAAATAAGGCTCAATTTGCTGAAAGGTATTGCCTGTAATGGTTACTTTTCCGGGCTCGCCAAGCATTTCCATGCGCTGCGCAAGGTTTACAGAAGAGCCCCAAACATCGTAAGCCAAGCGGATATTTCCGATGATGCCGGCAATCACGGGCCCTGTATTGATTCCTAAACGGATTTCCCAGTAATCTTCGTGGTCTGCAATGGCTTCGTACTTGAGCTTATCCATGAAGGCCTGAATTTGCAGCGCAGCACAGCAGGCGTCTATCGGATTGGTGGAGTTTTCTACCGGAACCCCACCAGCGCACATGTAGGCATCACCAATTGTTTTGATCTTCTCGAGGTTATTGGCCTGAATAATTTCGTCGAACTTCTGAAATAAGATATCGAGCTTAGAGACAATTCTGCTCGGTACCATAGACTCAGAGATACGGGTAAAACCGACTACATCGGTAAACATGATAGACACTTGTTTAAACGCTTGCGCCTTCACTTTGCCATTGCGCTTGAGTTCTATCACGACCTGCGATGGCAAGGTGTTCAGCAGCCACTGTTCGGTGCGGTCTTTCTCAAGCTGCAGGAGCGCTTGCTGCTGCTCTACCTTGGTTTTTTCTTGTTCTAAAAGACGTTTTTGCTCCTCAATTTTGGTTTTTTGCAGCCGTATTTCTTTGGTTCGCTCCGCAATTTTGACCTCAAGCCTGACTTGATTTCTGCGCGACGTTTCTATGCGACTACGGATAAAAACAAAAACCAACAAAAACAAGAACGAAGCTGCCAAAATAGACAGCCACCACGATTGAAATATAAAAAGCCCTATGACCAAAACTTGTAGCACCAGGCCTTAAAACCTAAAAAACCAGCTGGCCATCGGCAATGGAAAAGACATGTCATCGGTAATGACACCGGCCAAACTGATCTGAAACGCCTTACTTTCACTGCGCTGAAAACGCATGCCGGGCATGAGAATAAGCAGGTTTTGGCTGCCTTCAGAGGAATTTTGCCACGGACCTACTATAACTTGTTGCAATTGCCAACCGTTCGGATCATATTGGTAATCCATATTTTGGAAGCCACCAGCGTTCCCTGAATTGCCCATGATATACATACAATCATAAATAAAACTTGCTTTCTTCCCTACTTTGGCCTGGCCTGCTAAACCAAAAATTGGCGCTTTTGCACGAAATCCATTGCTAATCATTTCTGTTCCTTGAATAGGTATAGTCGGATATTCTCCATTTATAGACTGATAAGTTCCTGGTGTGTAAACCGTTTGAGGGTACTTGTAGTTATTGCCATCATTGAAATAACCGTAGCCGACAGATAACGTAACGTTGTTGCGGCGGTCTCCGTAGGTGATCATGCCCCAATGCAAGCCGCCAAAGCCTCGGCCTTGGTTCAAGTAGCCAGAAGTACCCAATAATGTTCCAAATCCATAATTGATTTTTGGGTTTGCAGTGCCACGGGTGTATTTCAAGGCCAATGCGATTGGAGAGCCTATCCAGGTAGACATAATGCCCACAGAAAAGTCTTTGTGCACCGCAAAATGTACTTCGGGGCCGTACAGATTGATCATGGCATAGTTTTCACCTTTTTTGATCGGAAAGCAGTTGGTGGTGAACTGATAACGCGTGGTAAATACCCCTGCAGTGCTTACTTCTCCCTTTGAGATGTCTTCGTTATAGTTGATCGGACGCATCGATTTGATATCGCTCTTGGGGATATAGATTTTACCCAATGATTTGGTTTCAATCAGGACTTCACGACCGTCATCAGAGAGGATGAGGGCTACGTATTCGTTGCCGTCATTTTTGACAATTAGATATTTGGTGGTGTCGGTACTTGGTGCTGTTGTGCTGGGTGTTTGCGCAAAAACGCTCTGACTTCCAAGGAAGCAGAGCGCTAATGTGAAACACAATTGAAAGATTGTGTGGGTCTTCATGATGTGGTAGTTTTTAGTACAATGTATACAAATTTAGTAATAACGTTGCGGACTTGTCTTATTAATCGGTTGTTTGCTCTTTTGAACATTAAAGCCCATACTCACGCCTACAAAACCACCGCCTTTTTGTGAGCTGTAAAAAGCATTGACAGGAATGTTTAAAGAACCCGCCTGAAAAGTACGGCCAAAGGCAATCAAGAAAGAAGTAGCTAGTTTTTTAGAACCATCTTTGTCAAAATTTTCGGTGAAACCTTGGTAAGGTTCCATAATGAGCTCACCGGTATTTACGTTCACTTTACCTCCGGATGCGATCCATTCGCTCTGTGAATAATAGGCGCCATCTGGGCCATATTCTGCATCTGTATCTAAGAACCCAATTGATGTCGATTTGATGCCAAATCTTGGGCCAAAAGCAAATTCCCAATTGGCTTTGCCAAAGCGAAAACCATTTAACAATGAAATAGAGGGGATAAAGTTGCTTTGCTCTAAGCCAGATATATTGAAGATACCTTCCACCAATGCAGAAAAATTATCGGTGCCAACGTACTGTCCTTCGATCTGATAACCAATCATGGAAGTAAATGGCTGGATGCCTAAACCGCCATAAAGTTCTGAACGTGTGGCAAATTCGGCAACATCACCAGTCATGGCTGCAAAGCCAATGCGCGGGCCAGAATTATTGATTTTACCTACGTTGTTTGATGTAATGACTTCGTTTTTGAAGGCCAAGCGATCGGCAATCACTTTGTCTACGGTAAACCCGTGCATTTCGGCCAATACAATTTCGACCATGCGCTGGATTTCTAATTCTTGGTTGTCAAATTCTCGAACAGCCGACTTATAGAGACTTTGTGCTTTGACATCAATGATTTTAATAGTCACGACAATTTTATTACCCAAACCGTCTATCGAGCCAGACATCACGTAATCTACTTTGAGTTCTTCACCCAAT
>JBIKZM010000243.1:0-2874 GCA_044354735.1 Crocinitomicaceae bacterium | reverse complement strand
CTGACGGTCACCATATTGATGACGCCAGCGGGTAAACCTGCGGCTTCGAAAAGCTCCATAATGACTTGTGCCGAATAAATTTGGGTCTCGGCTGGTTTCCAAACGACCACATTGCCCATCATGGCTGGGGCTGCAGAAAGATTGGCCGCAATTGAGGTAAAGTTGAAAGGCGTGAGGGCAAAAATGAATCCTTCTAAGGGGCGGTATTCCAAGCGGTTCCACATGCCGGGCAAAGACTCGGGCTGCTCGCTGTAGATTTGGGTCATGTATTGGACATTGAAGCGGAAAAAGTCAATGAGCTCACAGGCGGCATCGATTTCGGCTTGGAACACATTTTTGGACTGCGCAAGCATGGTAGCTGCATTGATGCGGTCGCGGAATGGGCCCGCCAAGAGGTCTGCAGCGCGCAAGAAAACGGCTGCGCGGTCTTGCCAAGGGAGCGCCGCCCACGCGGACTTCGCTGCCAAAGCTGCATCGATGGCGGCCGCTACATGCGAAGCAGCACCTTGGTTGTAATACCCCAACACCTGCTGGTGGTCATGGGGCATAGTGAGTGCTTTTTTATGAGCGGTAGTGACTTTGTTGCCCCCGATGTACATTGGGACGTCTATCGGGCTGCGGTCTTTGAATTCATGGTATTTAGCCATTAAAGAAGTGCGCTCTGGCGAGCCTGGCGCGTATGATTTAACGGGTTCATTGACGGCCACCGGGACCTTAAAAAATGCGTTTGACATATGAATGATGAATTAGTGAAACAAATTTACAAAAACTTGGCGTGCAGGAATGCAACGCAGGCGACCAACTTAACTGAACCAGATGTCGCGGATGAGTTCTTCACCCACAAATTGGTTGCAGCGCCCTATTATGATTTGCTTGCCATGAAAAAGTTCGTCGCGCATGACGCTCGAATCAATTTTGAGGTAAAGTGTATTGTTTTCGATGCGGATATCGGTGGTGCGCTGGGCCACCGCAGGGCCCATGAGTTCGGGCCAGGCAGCAATGAGGTCAAAGGCCTTCATTTTATCTTGCAAGCCATAGGCTTTCATGATCCGACTCACGAGCGTCGAGAGCGGCTTTTCTTCTTGTTCGCGTTTGTTGTCTGGGTTCATAGGGCTAGGGCTTGTTGGTCTTTGATTTGAAAAAGTTGGGTTTCGCCTGGCAGTTGGGCAAAAAGGGCTTGCATGCGCGCGGGGTCGGTATCGGTGATGAGCACTTGACCAAAGTAGTCGGCGCTCACGAGTGCAATGAGGCGCGCCACGCGTTCGTTGTCTAGTTTGTCGAAGATGTCGTCTAGGAGGAGTACTGGTTTTTGACCTTTGTGTTGTTTGAGCCAATCAAATTGAGCCAGGCGCAAGGCAATTATGAACGATTTTTGCTGCCCTTGCGAACCGAATTTTTTAACGGGATGGCCTTTGATGCTAAATGATAAATCGTCTTTGTGGATACCTATATTGGTGTATTGTGTGAGTGCATCTTTTTTGGCCGAAGCTTGCAATAAGTCGGCAAACGAGCCCTCTGTAAGCTGAGAGCGATAAGCGATATCGACATCTTCGGCATTTTGGCCAATTTCTTGGTAAAAACGCTTGAAAACCGGAATAAACTCAGCTAAAAAAGCCTTGCGTTGGGCGTGAATGTAGTTGCCACTCGGAATGAGTTGGGCGTCCCAGACTTCAATGGCATCGGGGTCGAATAAGCGGTGTTCGTGCATATTGCGCAAAACGGCATGGCGCTGCTCCAACAAGCGCGCATAGCGCTGTATTTCTTCTAAATATGTTTTGTCGAGCTGGGCTAAAATGCCGTCCATCCATTTGCGGCGCAAATCTGAACCTTCGGCAATGAGGTCGCCGTCGTAGGGTGAAATAAAAACCACAGGCAATTTGCCGATGTGGGACGTGAGCTTGTCATAGGCTTTTTTATTCCATTTGACCTGCTTTTTGATACCTGCTTTGTAGGCAATTTGAACCTCACAAGGTTTTTGGTCGAGTTGCCATTTGCCTGAAATCGCAAAAAAAGGTTGGTCAAAGCGCAAATTGTGGCGGTCATTGACATTGAGATAGCTTTTGCACATGCTCAGGTAATAGACGGCATCAAGGATGTTGGTCTTGCCGGCGCCGTTGGGGCCAACGATACCGTTGATGCCCGGCACGAAGTCGAGTTCGAGATCCGGGTAGTTCTTGTAATTGACCAAATGCAAGTGCGAAAGGTGCATGTAACAAAGATACGGAATAACTACCTTTGCCTTATGTCGCGGTCCCAAATAATCCAAGCGCATTTCGCGCTGCTGGTGGTCAATCTTCTGTATGGCGCCAACCACGTCTTGGCAAAAGGCGTCATGCCGCAGTTCCTGGACCCGAACACCTTCATTTTATTGCGGGTCAGCGGTGCTGTTGTGTTGTTTTGGATCTTGCTGTTGTCGCAAAAAAGAAAACCCATAGACCGTTCAGACTACTGGCGTTTTCTAGCCGCAGGCTTGTTTGGCGTGGCCATCAATCAGCTCTTTTTCTTTCACGGACTCAATTTATCGTCGGCACTCAATGCGGGAATTATTATGGCGCTCAACCCCATCATGGTGGTGGTCATTGCTGCTTTTATCACTAGAGAAAGGTTTACGGTTTCTAAATTTACAGGTATTGCCATTGGTGCAGTTGGTGCTATTTTACTCACCCTGAGTTCGGGCAAGTTACCAGGTGCATCTTCTTTGGGCGACCTCTATCTGTTGGTCAATGCGCTCAGCTATGCATTTTATCTGGTGCTCTCCAAGCCGCTATTAGTTAAATACAGTCCTATTCAGGTGATCACGTATGTGTTTACCATTGGCCTGATTTTACTTTTGCTCTTCCCCCCTACTTGGTCTAACTTGGCTAGTGTCGATTT
>JBIKZM010000242.1:0-2889 GCA_044354735.1 Crocinitomicaceae bacterium | reverse complement strand
AAGAATTACTCAAACTGGCCGCACATTTCAATATTAGAGAACCGCAGCACATCATTGCGCAAGTGCAAGACACCCTCAGCAATTTCTCGAACTACGCCAAGTTCCTCGATATCCGAAAAACCGAACGCAATTTGGTCGAAAAAAGTATACAAAAAGGGTTGAAAGCCTAACTACCGCACGTGCTTTCGCGGACTATACATAGCTGGTTGTTCGCCAAACGCTTTATAGTCGAAATTGGGCTCAAAATCGAAAAACAAACGCAGGCCAATAAAACACCACTTGATCGGCGGAGGAGGCCAATGAGGCGTGCGGATCTTTTCATTTTTTTCATGTCTTCTGCGAATTCTTCTGGGCTCATGTCGTCGGAATCTTCTAGCCATTCGTCGGGTTGGTCGGGGCTGATGATTTTGGAGATGGTGTTACCGTCTTTGCCGTCGAGGATTTCGCAACTGGAGAGTTCAAATGGGCCGTTGAGGAAGCGGTCTTCCATGCAGTCGGGCCAAGTGATGTCTTTGTAGTTGATGATGTCTACTAGCGTGAGTTCGGGTGCGGTGCAGATGAAGTCTGGGAAGCTATCGAGGGAGGCGTGGAGGGTGAGTTGAAATAAGTTGGGCGCAACAGTTTCTGCGATGGATGTCAAACTTGGGATATTGAAATCGATGAGGCCAAGTTCTAAAAGGGTGTCTGGGAAGACCAAATTTTGGAGCACTTCACTCTTGATAGCGAGGACGTCTAATTTTTTGAAATTGGGAAGTATGAGTGCGGTATCTTTGTAATCAAAATCTAGCCATGTAAGGTTGGGGTCATTTACAAAGAGGAGGTCGAGGTCAGCTTGGCTGATATTGGAGCCGTCGTATTCGCCTTCTTCGGTTTGGATGAATTGGGCTTGGAGCTGCACCTGAAAAAGACAGCAAATGAGCAGTAGGAGGGTGTATTTCATTCTTTAAAGTTACACATTTCAAATTTTTGCTTAAAATTGTTCAAACATTTAACTACAAACTATGAAAAGATTATTCATTTCTCTATCACTTATGAGTTGCTTTATGGCTGTTAAGGCACAAACACTTACCTTCGATGTCAGTGCTAAATATGCGTACAGCGCAACAGCGCTCTTCAATAAGAGTATCTCTGATTTGGGTGCTTCGCAGGATTACGACGTGGCCTTTAGTTCCAACTACGGACTTGCAGGCACGCTTAATTTTGGTAAAATTGGCTTGGGTGTAGAATACCTGATGGGTAATTTCAAGGCGGGTTACCAAGGTGATCAAGTATTAATTGGCGGCGCTTACACTTCAGATGTCAATTTAAAAACCACACAAATTCCGATTTACTTGCGTTTGGGTGGTTCAAAAGGATCGTTTGGTGAGTTTGGTGTGGTGATGAATAACGTGAAAAGCGCTACGTATACCAATTCTAATTACCTTATTGATCCGAGCACAGACGTGAGCAACCAATACCAAAACTTCATGGGTTACATGATTGGCGTCGGCGGCCGTTTTGGCTTGCTAGACCTACCCGTAATGATTTCTGTCAGCGGGCGCTTTATGTACAGCACTGCCGATGCAAAAGGTGTGGATGGTTTAGGTGCTGACTTAGATTTTTACAGTCCGGTTCAGAAAACCAACGCTGCTTCAGTTGGCTTGCATGTAGGTGTTGTTTATTCAATAGATTAACCGATTTATTTGGAAACAAAAAAGGCGCCCTAGGGCGCCTTTTTTGTTGACGGCTATTTGCCTTATGGTTTGACTAAATGCACGAAACCGTGGAGGGTGTAAAGCGTTTGGTTTTTGTTGTCGTATGCGTATTTGTCGCTTTTTGGTGTGGCTGTATAAAAGTACACGCCTTCTTCAAGGGCTTTACCGCTCATGTCGGTGCCGTTCCAGTCATTGAGGTAGTTGTCTTTTTCGTAGATGAGGTTGCCCCAGCGATTGAAAATTTGGATGCTCACTTGGTTGTAATCTTCCCAGTTTTTGATCACCAATAGGTCGTTGGTGCCGTCGTCATTGAGTGTCAAGATATTTGGCACCACCAATGGGCATTGGTTGTAAACGCGCACAATTGGAGAAGTAATGGTTTTGGCACATTGGTCCATGATGTACACTTGGAAGTTATTGAGGTTGGGCTCTAGAATGCCCGGCTGCACATAAACGGTATCGTTATTTGGGAAGCTGCCCGGCCCCCAAACATAGCTGTAGGGAGAAATACCATTTTTGACCTCACACCAAATGTTGGTGCCTTGACCGAAGTCTGCACAGACATTCAAGGAGTCCACCGCTGTGATGGTCATTGGGGTGTAGTCAATGATGTTGAGTGATATAGAGGTGGTGTCAAAAGTGCCGTCGCAAGGGTTCGGTAAAATCACATTGAAAAATACCGTTTCGGTACCTTCAGGTAAACCATCTAAGAAAGCTGAGATGCCGATGGTGTCTGAGGCCACACCTGCAGGAATGACGAGCGTATCATTGATGAAAGGGTAGTCGTCGCCGTTGGTAGCTGTGCCGCCCAAGCTGATCTGGACTACTAAATTAGAGGAGAGATCGGTGCGCTTGACAATAAAGCCCGCAAAGCCACAGTCTTCGATGAGTTGGGTTGGGCCTGTTACATCTACTTCAATCGGCACCTCTATCTGGCAAGCCACCACACGGTAGCCGAAGGTCCTGATTTTGGTATTGATCAAAATGCCATTGCGCCATTCTTTGACGGCTACACCCGCTACAAAACTACCGATGAGGTTGGGGGTAAAGGTCATGAAGCCCGTGGCAGGGTTAATTGTAATATTTGAACCTGCTCCGAAAGGAACAGTTTCTGTAAAAGATGGATTCCAGCTCACGGGTGCATAGGGCGCAGGATCTTCTGGGTCCGGAACAACATTTGTGATACTGCCGCCGA
>JBIKZM010000241.1:0-2892 GCA_044354735.1 Crocinitomicaceae bacterium | reverse complement strand
CGGGCTTGATTGAAAAAGTAGCTGGCAACCTTTTTAAAATGCGGGTTTATCCTTTGTTTGCCAAGACAACCAAACGCATTTCGTTTGAGGTGAGTGCTGTTTTGCCGCAAAATGCGACTACTGCTTTTTATCACTTGCCACTGCGCCTTCAGCAGCCTGTGTTATTTTTTCAATTGAAGGCGCTCACCTACCAAAATGGCCAACCTGTAGTTTTGAAAAAGCGCAGTAGCCGAAACAAGCCCATCAATGAGCACATCCGTATCAGTCAAGCGCTAAACACAACAGCAGCAAGCTCCGTGAGTCGGGTAGGGGACTTTCACTACCTACACGTCAATTTAGCCTTGCCACGTAAGTATGCGCGTAAAAAGGCACCCAAATGCTTGACAGTTTGTTGGGATGTTTCGTCTTCGAGAGCACAAGCGCAACTTGATAAAGAACTTGCTCTTTTGGAGTCTTATCTCAAATGGATGGAAAATGGCAAATTAGAGCTTGTTTTTTTCGCACACGAAATCATAGAGCGGCGTCGTTTGGTCATTCAAAATGGCAAAGTAAGTGGCCTGCGAGCCCTATTTAAAGAACAGTATTACGATGGTGCCTCCTCGCTTTCTTGCCTTAACTTTGGGCACTTTCAGGGCGATGAAATCCTGCTTTTTTCCGATGGGCTTCAAACCATAGGTGACCACGCTAAAAAAGTAGGGAAGGCTCCAATTTACCCAATTGTTTCGAGTCAACTTTCAGAAAAGGGCTTACTGAGGCATTTTGCAGCACAATCAAATGGCGCATTGATTGATTTGAATACACAAAGCATAGCTACTGCACTAAAGTACTTGAGACGTTCTTATTTGCAGTTTTTGGGTTTCAAAGAGGGCAAAGCACCACTAGAGTATTATTGCACACAGCTTTTTGCCAACAGCGAACGCATTATGGTCAGTGTAAAGGCACCCGCTAGTTTTAAAAAGTTGACGGCTCAGTTTGGGCTAAGGTCCAAGCAGGTGTTGTCTGAACAAGTAATAAAATGGAGTAAAGAGCAACTTTCAAAAAGTAGCCACACACAAGTCAAACGCTGGGCCTTGGCCAAACTCCAAAAATTAGAAGAACAGCCTCAGGTTTATCAAAAAGATATTTGTGCGTTGGGATTAAAGTATCATTTAGTGAGTTCTGCGAGTTCTTTATTGGTGCTCGACTCGCTGGCTGATTACCTTGAATTTCGAATAGTGCCGCCGCTCTCCATGAGAAAAGCCTATTTTAAAGCACTTTCAAAGGTTCAGATCAACGAAGTTAAAGCCGAAAAACAGCACCTCAAACGCATCAAAAAAGAGTGGAAGGCATATCAAAATTGGTACTGGAAAAAACCCAAGAAGCAACATCGAAAGGCGGAGACAATGTATAACGTTCGTTCTCAGGAGGTGAATGGTGACCTACAAGATCCACCACCACCACCACCACCACCCGCAACGGAGGAAGTTGCTCAAGTTGCTCAAGAAGGGAATACGCAGTTGAGTCTCACGACGGTTGGTGCCTCCACTTACAATTGGTCACCATCTAGCGCTTCAACAGTACAGGGTTATGATTCTTGGGGAACGCCAACAGTTGGCACATTTAGTACGCTGGTGTCTGCCAATGCAACTTCGGTTGTTGCTGGCGCAGCTGAGGCTCCAAGGGCTACAATTTCAGTTGCGGCATGGAATCCGAAGGTGCCGTATTTGAAAAACCTGAGAGCAGTTCCGCTGGCGCATGCCTATGCGCGTTACCTGAGACTTCGGGAGAGGTACGCTACACAACCCTCTTTTTATATAGATGTTTGCGATTATTTTATACAAAAGAAGCAACCGAAATTAGCGATTCGCATTTTGAGCAATTTAGCTGAAATGCAGCTCAAAGATGCAGCCTTGCTTCGTGTCTTTGCCCAAAAGCTCCTGCAATTAAAAGCGGAGAAGTTGGCAATTGACGTCTTTAAGGCTGTCATTGATTTGCGACCTGAGGAGCCGCAGTCTTACCGCGATTACGGTTTGGCTTTGGCGCAAGTGGGTAAATATAACCAAGCTGTGCAGCAGCTGTATAAAGTGGTGAAGCAAAGCTACGATGGTCGTTTTGAAGGCATTCACTTGATTGCGCTCAATGAAATCAATCACTTGATCGCGCAGCATCCAAAAGACATTGACACCAAAGATATTCCTGACTATTTTTTAGTTCAGTTACCTATGGATATCCGAATTGTGCTCAACTGGGACGCCGACAACACTGACGTAGACCTCTGGGTAACCGAACCCAATCAAGAAAAATGTATGTATAATTATAAGCTCACTTCGAACGGAGGTCGTATTTCTAATGATTTTACTCAAGGCTACGGCCCAGAGGAATATTTGATCCGCAACGCACCAAAAGGCAGCTATCGCATTCAAGCGCATTATTTTGGTAACCACAGACCAACGCTGAGTGGTAAGGCCATCTTAACGGTTCAGTTTTACCAAAACTATGGTACTCCGTATGAAGTCAAGCGCGAAGTTACGCGCCGCTTGTCTGTGATAGATGAAGAACTAGACCTCGCTACTTTTGAATTCGATTGAGCGTCATTCTTTGATGAATTGCAAGAGACCGCTTTGACCTTCGTCGTAAATACCTAGATAATAACTGCCTGCTGCAATTTTCGGACTGAGTTCAATGGTCTGCTTTACTTTTCCATTGTTCGCTTTCAATTGGAAACTCGCGATATATTGTCCTTGCATATTGAATAACTTGGCTTCTAAAGCAGCACTCTTGATACCCTCAATTTGCAATTCAAAAACACCATTATTCGGATTTGGATACAGCGAAATCATTTGAAAGGTAAGTTCAGATAGGCTTGAACTATTCACAGTTACCTCAATTGTTGTGACGCATCCGTTGTTGTCT
>JBIKZM010000240.1:0-2899 GCA_044354735.1 Crocinitomicaceae bacterium | reverse complement strand
ATTTCTGTACTTACTGACACATTGAGCACACGCGTTGTTGGATCCCAGGTAGCGCCGTTGGTCAGCACCCCTTTTGGAGCGGTTTGCAAGCGGGTAAAGAAATCTGAACTCATTTGTGAAGGGTCTACGTCGCCAACGCGGTCTACGAGTGAACTCGGGTAGCCACCAATAAGACCTCCAATACCGGCGTCGTAGTCTGCAACTACCATTGGATCTCCGTTGTGAACGGCAATACCTGCCCAGAAACCGCCATAATTGGCCTCAAAAAGGTCCATAAAGACAGCACCGCGCGGGCACCATTGGCACCAAGTGCCGGTAGCTTCTTCACCTACAACAATTTTACCCGCTGCCGGAACAACTGGATTCACTTCTTGCGTTAGCGTGTTGTCTGCAGCGTTGTCGTCGTTGCCTCCGTTGATATTAGAAATAGTCACGACGGCATTTTGAACACCCGGAACTAAAGCCAAGGCAGGAATGCTTACCTCGTAACTGCCGATACTTGCCACATTGACGCCCGTCATGTTTTGCGTATAATTTTGACCGTTGTAATTGAGATTGACATCAAAAGAAGTCAGGGCAGTTTGACCTGCATTCAAGATGGAAACACTTGGCGTGACATTTTGACCTGCAATGCTGCCACCCATATCCAAAGATGCCACCATGGCATTGAGCGCAGGGAGTGTATAGGTTTGGTGATCAAAGCTGACGTTGTCCATGAAAAACTGATTGTTTTGCAAAGGGAAATAATCCGCAGAAGCTACGGTATTCACCCCATTGACCCATGTACCAACCAAGACGTTGTTAACATATGCTTTCCAAACATGAAGGGTGAGGTTGGCTTCAATTTTTAAGTTGAACCATGTGGCTTGCGGATAAGTAGTAAGGCAAAGATTGGGTGTATTTCCGTCGTCAATAGCTAATTCACCTGCATCCATGTGCACGTTGAGCGCCCATAAATTACCGATTGCTTGGTTGCCTTGGATGTTGTAATATGCGCCTTTTCCACTGTTGACATAGAAATCTGAACTGAGAGTAAAAATACCTGAATTGTAGAGTTGCCCAAATGTAAGCACCACATCTTGAGGGCCGCCATTGGCTGAGGTTGATGAAAAATAAACGGAGTGTGGCGCACTAGCTGCTTGGTTGCTGGTAGTGGCGACATCTTCAGCTCCACCCTGCGCACCAGACCAAGTAGTCCAGTTGCTGGATTGTGGCCCAATAAAAGACCCCAATGCGTAGCTGTCAAAATTATCAGAAAAGAGCTGGGCTGAAACCAGTTGGGTACTGAGCAGACCCATTAAAAATAAGGCGTTTTTTTTCATAGTTTGGCTTGTTTAAGAGTCAAAAATTACATAAATGCTTGTAATAAACCTAATTTATGACTGAACTTTAGACAAATAACGCAAAACTTCTGCTGCGCCCATGAGGCCAAAAAGCGCGGGCATGTAGCTCACGGTTCCGTAAAAACTCTTCTTGTAGCGGGTGCCGTCAGTCATTTTTAAGGAGTGTGGCTGCTGAACTTCTGTCGAGAAGACCACCTTTACACCTCTATACGATGCATTTTTGCGCTTCATGCGTTTTTTGATGTGTGCACCCAACTTACAACCCGAAAGTTGTTCCATGTTGGCCACACGTACCTGTGAGGGGTCGGTTTTGCCACCTGCACCCATGTGCGAAATGATTTTGATCTTCAAACGTTTACAGGCTAGAATCCACTCGAGCTTTGGCGTCACAGAATCGATGCAATCCATGACGTAACTTGGGCGGTCTTCTTGAAGAATCGCCCATACGCGCTCCGGCAAAACAAATTCTTCCATAACTGTCAATTGACATTCCGAATTGATTTGTTTGATCCTTTCGGCCAAAACCACCGCTTTATTGCGCCCCAAAGTAGCATCCAGCGCAGTCAGTTGACGGTTTTTATTGGAGGCGTCAAAATCGTCACCATCAATGATGGTCATACGCCCCACACCTGCTCTGGCGATAAACTCCGCAGCATATGAACCTATGCCACCAAGGCCAACAATCAATACATGTGCATCTTTGAGTTGCTGCATGCTCTGTGCACTCAACAAAAGTTCGGTACGTTCTAACCAGTTTGTCATTTTGTTCGTTTTCGCGGCAAAATTAGTATATTCGGCAGGTAAACTAAAATTGCATTATGGAAAATACAAAAAAGAATGGCCATCCAACGGGACTCTGGTACTTGTTTGGAACCGAAATGTGGGAAAGATTTGGTTACTACCTAATGTTAGGAATTTTCTCCCTCTACATGATTGACGGATGGAACAACGGAGGAATGGGATTCGACGCCCAAAAGAAATCTGACATCTACGGAACATACTTAGGTCTTGTCTACCTTACTCCGTTTATTGGCGGTTTATTGGCAGACCGCATCCTCGGATACCGCCGCTCAATCATTATCGGTGGTTTAATGATGTCTGCAGGTTATTTCGCCCTTTCTTTACATAGCGAAACCTCATTTTACATCGCACTTTTGCTCATCATATTGGGTAACGGTTTTTTCAAGCCCAATATTTCTACCCTAGTTGGTAATTTGTATTCGTCTGACGATATGAAAGACAAAAAAGATGCAGGTTACAACATCTTTTACATGGGTATCAACATCGGTGCGTTCATCTGTAACTTTGTTGCCGCTTACATGCGCATCAACTACGGTTGGGGTCACGCTTTTGCAGCAGCTGGCGTAGGAATGCTCATCGGTGTAGGCGTGTTTTTACTTGGCACCAAGCACATCAAGCATGTGGATGTTGTTAAACCCGTTCAAGACGGCGACATGACAACTGTCAAAATCCTTTCATATACAGTATTGCCAATGTTCGCTTTTGGCGTACTTGGGTATTTGATTCCAGGAAATTTCCTTGGATCTGATACAAAC
>JBIKZM010000239.1:0-2921 GCA_044354735.1 Crocinitomicaceae bacterium | reverse complement strand
AGGAAGAACAACTCAAGCCCATCTTTGAAGCAAATGTCAACAAAGAAAAGTTTACCGTACAGTTTGAAAGCATGAGCGAGCAAGAAGCCCCGATCATCATTACCCAGCCAGAGTTTATCCGTCGCATGATGGAGCAGCAAAAACTAGGCGGCGGAGGTGGTTTTTATGGCGCCTTCCCCGAAATGTTCAGCCTGACGGTAAACGCCAACCACCCCATCATTGGTAAACTCTTGATACAAGAAGCTGCTGCGCAAGAGCAAAGCACGAAGCAATTGGTAGACCTCGCTATGTTGGCGCAAGGACTGCTAAAAGGCGCCGCTTTGGATGCTTTCATTCAGCGCAATATCGAACATATTGCATAAATGACTAGCTTTGACTTCGCTTAAATTCTAGATTTTGTACAAATGGATCTTGGGCATTGGCGCCCTTATTTTAACCCGTAAAATTGGTTTGGCCATCCTTGGCTTTGCCATAGGATCTCTCATAGACCAATACCAACAAGCGGCCAAAAATGGTCAAAATGGCACCGGTGCTGGCGCAGGCACCGGTCAAGATCCCTTTGATTTCTATCGCAGGCAAAGCTCCATGTATGACTTGCCCACCATGCTCATGGCGCTTTCCGCGGCTGTCATGAAAGCAGACGGCAAGGTATTGCGCACAGAGCTAGACTACGTCAAAAACTTCTTTTCAGCGCAGTTTGGCCAGCAGTTCAATGCCACGCACCTGCAAACACTCAAGCAGTTTCTAGATTCTCCGAGCATTCCGCTCCAAGACATCTGCCAAGACATCCGCACCCGCATGACCCAAGAAGTGCGCGTTCAGCTCGTGCACTATTTGTTTGGCATCGCCAAGGCAGATGGCGACGTCGGAACCGCCGAAATCAATGTCATTTCGCGCATTGCGACCATGCTTGGTATTCCAGCGGTGGAGTTTGAAAGTTTGCGCAATATGTTTTACCGCAATGTAGATTCCGACTACAAAATTTTAGGGATCGACGAAAAAGCGACCGACGAAGAAGTCAAAAAAGCCTACCGCAAAATGGCGGTGGCGCACCACCCTGATAAAGTTGCCCACATGGGCGAAGAATACTTGAAAGGGGCTAAAGAAAAATTCCAACAAATTCAAGATGCCTACGAAGCTATCAAAAAGCGTCGGGGCATTAAATAATACATTTATGTCTGATAACCGTTACCAACAGCGCGGCGTTTCTGCCGGAAAGGAAGATGTGCACAAAGCCATCTCCAAACTTGACAAGGGCTTATTTCCGCAGGCATTTTGTAAAATTGTACCGGACTACCTCACCGGCGACCCAGACTACTGTATAGTGATGCATGCAGACGGCGCAGGCACCAAATCTTCATTGGCTTACGCCTATTGGAAGCAAACTGGAGATATTTCTGTTTGGCGTGGTATTGCCCAAGATGCACTCATTATGAATGTCGACGATTTACTTTGTGTCGGAGCCATAGGCCCCATCTTGGTCTCGAGCACTATTGGTCGCAACAAACTACTCATTCCGGGCGAAGTATTGGCCGCAATCATCAATGGTACAGAAGAACTCTTAGAAGAACTGCGCAGCTACGGCATTGATATCCATTCTACTGGCGGCGAAACTGCCGATGTTGGTGACCTCGTGCGCACCATTATCGTAGACTCCACGGTAGTTTGCCGCATGCCGCGCTCTAAAGTCATCTCCAATGACGGCATCCGCCCTGGCGATGTCATTGTCGGTTTGGCATCTTTCGGACAAGCCACCTATGAAACACAATACAACGGCGGTATGGGCAGTAACGGCCTCACGAGCGCGCGTCACGACGTCTTTCATCATTCCTTAGCTGACGACTTCCCTGAAACTTACGACAGCTCCCTGCCGAAAGATTTAGTCTATAGCGGATCTAAACACTTGACTGATGCTGTAGAAGGAAGCCCACTCGATGCAGGTAAACTCGTTTTATCGGCAACGCGCACTTATGCACCTGTCATCAAAGCCATCCTAGATGCGCATCATGCCGACATCCACGGCATGGTTCACTGCTCTGGCGGCGCGCAAACCAAGGTTTTGCACTTTATCGACAAGCTTCATGTCATCAAAGACAACTTATTTCCAACCCCACCATTATTTGAAATGATCCAGGCAGAATCCAAGACGCCGTGGCAAGAAATGTACAAGGTTTTCAATATGGGTCACCGCATGGAAGTTTATGTGAGTGAGGAGCTTGCACCTGAAATCATCCGTATTGCTGAAGGATTTGGCATCGCCGCTCAGGTGATTGGCCGTGTAGAGGAGGCAGCTGAGAAAAAAGTCACCATTACCAGTCAACACGGAGAATTTACCTACAACGGTTAAAAAAAATCAAAGAAAAGCTTTGAAAAACGGAATGTTTTTGTACTTTTGCCATCCGTTCATTGAACACATGGTGGGATGGGTGAGTGGCTGAAACCAACAGTTTGCTAAACTGTCGTACGGGTAACTGTACCGCGAGTTCGAATCTCGCTCCCACCGCCACAAAAGACCGTATCGAACTTCAGTTCGGGGCGTAGCGTAGTCCGGTCATCGCGCCTGGTTTGGGACCAGGAGGTCGCAGGTTCGAATCCTGCCGCCCCGACAAAAGGGGGATGAGCAATCATCCCCCTTTTTTGATTATAGACGTTGTATCTTCCCTTTTTACAACAAACCGGTCCCGTAGCTCAGTTGGATAGAGCAACTGCCTTCTAAGCAGTAGGTCACAGGTTCGAATCCTGTCGGGATCACATCTATAACCTCACAGCAATGTGGGGTTTTTTGTTTTTGTGGGGTTTTAGTAGCTATTTATTATTTTGATTAATGTCTAATATATTAGCTAAAACAAGCAATTTATCCCATTTTTAGCTAATATATTGGCTATTACAAGGGCAACTACCTTACATGTTTTCGCGGACTG
>JBIKZM010000037.1:0-8813 GCA_044354735.1 Crocinitomicaceae bacterium | reverse complement strand
GCACCCTCACAATAAATCCCCACTTGACTTATCCATTACAAAAAATGTAGCCTCGCTTTTTGCAGGAGGCTTGTTAATCATAATGATTATGTTGGGTGTTGCACGGGGTTACCGTAAGAACGGGCCAGTTGCACCTACAGGATTGGCTAAATTCATTGAACCTTTGGTTATGGTGATTCGCGACGACATTGCCAAGGAAAATATAGGACACGGTAAGCATCATAAATATGTGCCATATCTCCTCACTATTTTTTTCTTTATTTGGATCAATAATTTATTGGGTCTGATTCCTATTTTTCCCGGAGGAGCAAATTTGACTGGAAACATAACTATTACTTTCTTTTTGGCTTTGTGTACTTTGATCATAACGCTTTTATCCTCCAATAAGAATTACTGGAAACATATCTTTGCTACCCCAGGCGTTCCCATAGCCTTGATGCCTATCATGATTCCAATAGAAATAGTAGGTATATTCACAAAACCATTTGCATTAATGATTCGTCTCTTTGCAAACATATCTGCAGGACACATTATTATACTAGCTTTAATTTCAATCATTTTCATCAACAAAAATATAGCGTGGGGCGCATTATCTGTGCCCATGGCGCTCTTTATTTCCTGTTTGGAAATGTTAGTAGCAGTTTTGCAGGCTTATTTATTTGCCTTGCTTTCTGCCTTGTTTATCGGTGCAGCAGTTGAAGAATCGCACCATTAGTAGTTGTAACTTTTAAATATACATAGTATGATTTACGGTAGTATCGCAGCAATCGGAGCAGGTCTCGCAGTTTTAGGAGCCGGCATTGGCATTGGCCAAATCGGTGGAAAAGCTGTAGAAGGGATTGCAAGAAATCCTGAAGCATCAGGAAAAATCACAACAACAATGATTATCGCCGCAGCACTTATTGAAGGTGTTGCCTTATTTGGTGTAGTAATCGGTTTGTTAGGAGCTGCAAAGTAAACATGTTTTCTACCCAAACGGTTGGTTTGGGTAGAAAACTTTTGTGTTAAAGTATTTTAAAAGCCGTTAAACATGGATTTAGTTACTCCAGATTTAGGATTATTATTTTGGACAGGTTTGGTATTCTGTCTATTGTTATTTGTTTTGACAAAATTTGCTTGGAAACCAATTTTAAATGCGGTCAATACCCGCGAGCAAAACATTACCGATGCCCTCGAACTCGCTGAAAAAACAAAGGCGGAAATGCAAGCGCTCAAGGCGGAGAACGATCAGATTTTAAAAGCTGCCCGTGCAGAGCGCGATCAGATTTTAAAGGAGGCAAAGGAAGCTGCAAATGGCATGATTGAAGACGCTAAAGGAAAAGCTAAAAACGAGACTGCTAAAATCGTCGAGTCTGCACGCTTAACCATTAACAGCGAAAAAGCCGCAGCTATGGCAGAGCTTCAAAATCACGTAGCAAGTCTTTCCCTAGAAATTGCCGAGAAAGTCGTTCGTCATGAACTCAGTTCAGACGATAAACAAAAAGCGCTTGCAACGCAACTTGCTGGCGAAATCAAAATGAACTAATCCATGAAATCCAACAAATCTGCTGTTCGCTATGCTACCGCTCTTTTGGAGCTTGCTATCGAGCACAATAAAGTGGAGCTCATCGAGTCGGATATTCTTCAACTCATCCAAACTGCAGCAGAAGTCCATGACTTCCAAGTTTTCTTGAGTTCACCTCTGATCATCACAGACAAGAAAATCTCAATCCTGAATCAAATTTTCAAGGACTTCAACCAAACAACCCTTGACTTTTTGTCATTGGTTGCCAACAACGGTCGCGATGCTATCATGATTGACATCGCCAAACAGTTCAACTCTTTGCTCAAAACGCACCGTGGAATTGTTCCAATTACCATCATCAGCGCTCAGACACTAGAAGAAGCTACAAAAGCTTCGATTCTAGCTCAAATTTCAGGCAGTATCAACGGTACGCCAGAAATCACAGAACAAATCGATCCTGAACTCATCGGCGGTTTCATCGTTCGGATGGGGGACCACCAAATAGATGCCTCGGTAGCCAATCAGCTCAAGCGCCTCAAACAACAATTTGTATAATCGTCAACAGACAAAATAAAATAAGTACACATGGCAGATATTAAACCAGCAGAAGTTTCCGCAATATTGAGAGAACAACTCTCAGGTTTCCGTTCAGAAGCTGAATTGCAAGAAGTAGGAACGGTACTTCAGGTAGGAGATGGTATTGCACGCATTTACGGCATGAACGGCGTTCAGTACGGCGAACTCATTGAATTTAACGGAGGCATGCAAGGAATTGCACTCAACCTCGAAGCAGACAACGTCGGAGCAGTATTGCTGGGCCGTTCTTCTAGCGTTAAAGAAGGTGATATCGTTCGTCGTTTGGGTAAAATTGCATCGGTTAAAGTTGGAGATGGCATGGTTGGTCGTGTTGTTGACACTTTGGGTCAGCCTATCGACGGCAAAGGACCAATCCAAGGTGAGCTTTACGAAATGCCAATCGAACGCAAAGCACCAGGTGTTATCTTTCGTCAGCCTGTAACTGAGCCACTTCAAACGGGCATCAAAGCAATAGACGCGATGATTCCAATTGGACGTGGCCAACGCGAGCTCATCATCGGTGACCGCCAAACTGGTAAAACTACTGTTGCCATCGACACCATCATCAACCAACGCGAGTTTTACGATCGCGGTGAGCCAGTTTACTGTATCTATGTAGCCATTGGCCAAAAAGGTTCAACCGTTGCTGGTATTGTTAAAAAATTAGAAGATGCTGGTGCAATGGCCTACACAACTGTAGTCGCCTCCAATGCATCTGATCCAGCTCCAATGCAGTTTTACGCTCCAATGACCGGTGCAGCTGTTGGAGAATATTTCCGCGATTGCGGTAAGCCAGCGCTTATCGTTTATGATGACCTCTCTAAGCAAGCAGTTGCTTATCGTGAGGTATCCCTTCTTTTGCGTCGCCCTCCGGGTCGCGAGGCTTACCCAGGCGATGTATTTTATTTGCACTCCCGTTTGCTTGAGCGCGCTTCAAAAGTAATCGCCGATGACAACATTGCCAAGCAAATGAACGACCTTCCTGCCTCTTTGAAAGACAAAGTGCGCGGTGGTGGTTCACTTACAGCCCTTCCAATTATTGAAACACAAGCAGGTGACGTATCAGCCTACATCCCAACTAACGTGATCTCCATTACTGATGGACAGATCTTCTTAGAGGGTGACTTGTTCAACGCTGGTATCCGTCCGGCAATTAACGTTGGTATCTCTGTATCTCGCGTAGGTGGATCTGCACAAATCAAGTCAATGAAGAAAGTTGCAGGTACCCTGAAGCTCGACCAAGCGCAATACCGCGAACTCGAAGCCTTTGCAAAATTTGGTTCAGACCTAGACGCAGCTACAAAAGCAGTCCTTGACAAAGGTGCCCGCAACGTAGAGATCTTGAAACAACGCGAAGGTGACCCCTATCCAGTAGAAAAGCAAATTGCAATTATTTACGCTGGTGTAAAAGGCCTCATGCAACCGGTTCCAATTTCTAAAATCAAGGAATTCGAAAAAGACTACCTTACTTTATTAGAAGCCAACCATGCCGATACACTTTTAGCATTGAAAGCAGGAAAATATACAGACGAAATCGAGGCAGTTTTGGTCAAAACAGCTAAAGAAGTTGCTGCTAAATTTGCATAATTACAGCCTTAATTAAGGATTACAATGGCGAATCTAAAAGAAATACGCAACCGCATCAGCTCAGTGGGCTCCACCATGCAGATTACCTCTGCAATGAAAATGGTATCAGCTGCTAAATTGAAACGCGCACAAGATGCCGTAACGCAAATGCGTCCGTATGCGGGCAAATTGCGCGAAATCCTCGAAAACCTAAGTGCGAGCCTTGATCTATCAGAAAATGCCTATGCTGAACAGCGCGAGGTCAATAAAATTCTGCTTGTCGGCATCACCTCTAATCGTGGTCTTTGCGGCGGTTTCAACAACAATATCATCAAGCGTGTTGGCGTACTCATTGCTGAAGACTACGCAGGAAAAGATGTTTCAGTTCTTTGTTTAGGTAAGAAAATCAAGGATGTATACAAACGCACCCCACAGTTCTATGCCAACGACAAGCTAGAAAACATGGAAGACGTCTATGCCGATTTGCGTTTCGAGCTCGTTGCTCAAGTCGCTGAAGAAATCATGGCGCAGTTCCTCAACAAATCGTTTGATAAAGTGGTATTGGTTTACAACCGTTTTGTAAATGCAGCTACACAGTCCATCGAAACCGAACAGTTTTTACCAATTGTACCAACTGTTTCGAGCTCCGAATCTGGCGACTACATTTTTGAACCCTCAAAAATGGATATCGTAGAAGACTTGTTGCCTAAATCCATGAAACTACAACTTTACAAAGCCATCAGAGATTCATTTGCTGCTGAACACGGCGCCCGCATGACAGCCATGCACAAAGCCACAGACAACGCAAGTGAGCTTCAGAAAAACCTCAAACTCAGTTACAACAAAGCGCGTCAAGCCGCCATCACCAACGAAATCCTCGAGATTGTTGGTGGAGCAGAAGCCCTTAAATCGTAACTCCAACTTTATTCAAAAAAAAAGAGCGCTGTTTCAGCGCTCTTTTTTTGTATACAAAAAAATTGAATTCAATACTTCCAGCTGAATCGGTCTGCTATGCGCTGGTGAATATAAGTCAGTACTTCTTCGTGCTTGATATACGTGAGTACGTCTTCCATAAAAGCTTGTAGCAGTAGATTTTTGGCTGATGCTGCACTCAATCCTCTTGCTCTTAAGTAAAAAAGAGCTTCTTGATCGAGTTGTCCGGTTGTGGAGCCATGCGAACACTTGACGTCGTCGGCATAAATCTCGAGCTCTGGTTTGGAGTTAACGCCCGCGTGATCAGACAAAAGTACATTGGCATTGCTCTGGTAAGCATTGGTTTTTTGTGCGTCTTTGCGCACAAAGACTTTGCCATTGAACACCGCAGTAGATTTATCCGAGGCAACGCCTTTGTATGTTTCGAAAGACTCACAATTGGCAACGCGATGGTCCATGGTGGTGTAGTTGGCCACATGCTGTTCGTCTTTGAGCCAATAGGCGCCATTGAGGTAAGTCTGGGCGTGTTGTCCCTCGACCGCCACAACGGAGTCGTTGCGTACAAAGCTACCGTCTAAGGTAAAGGTATTGATTTCGAAGTGTGATTGGGCGTCTTGCCTAGCGCGGTCTTCGTTGAAGTCAAAATGACCTGTGCTGCAATCTTGAATTTTCGACACTTTAATGCGTGCAGACGGCGCGATGTCATATTGAAAATGCGTGTGGGCAAAACTGATGGTGTCTGTTGTACTTTTTGAAACAAAGTAGATGGCCGCTTCGGAATTTTCTCCAAAATTGAAGTGATGTCGGTAAAAGTGCTTTGCGCCACTGTTCACTTGAACAATTTGAATAGGTTTATCTAAAGTACAGTTCTTTGAAAGAGAGATGTTCACCCCATTTTGAGCGTGCAGCACGTTGAGCGCACCAAACACATCATTGAAACTGGCTTCTTGGAAAGCGCCAGGATGTTGAGAAGTCAGTAAAATTTCCAGCCCAGTTGGCAGGTTTTGCGGCACAATAATCTGGTCGTTGTTCACGAAAATAGTGTAGGCATCATTGAGTACACAATGTTCCATTAATTGTGTTGCATCGAGCTGAATTGCGCTATTGAAATGCGCTGACGCTAATTTGCCCAGTCTAGTGTATTTGAACCTTTCTGATTTGGTAGTAGGGAAGTCTTTGCCTAAAAGATAAGCCTGCGCAGCTTGTTGGAGTGCTTGTGGTATGGCAATTGGACTTGCCGTAAGATCGGCAATAAATTGATCGAGTTTGTTGCTGACAATGGTTTCCATCTTACAAACTTTCTTTGATCCAGTCGTAGCCGCGTTCTTCGAGTTCTAGCGCTAGTTCTTTTGGCCCTGACTTGACTATTTTTCCGTCGTAAAGGACATGCACTACATCTGGTATGATGTAGTCGAGCAGGCGTTGGTAGTGCGTAATTACGATGGTTGCATTTTCTGGTGATTTGAGCGTATTAACGCCATGAGAAACAATGCGCAGGGCATCGATATCTAGTCCAGAATCGGTTTCGTCTAAAACGGCAAGTTTGGGTTCGAGCATCGCCATCTGAAAGATTTCATTGCGTTTCTTTTCTCCGCCAGAAAAGCCTTCATTGACCGCACGAGAGGCTAATTTGGCATCTAGTTCTACAAGAGCTGATTTTTCACGAACAAGTGCCATAAAATCTTTTGCTGAAATTGAATCTTGTCCAAGATAAGCGCGCTTTTCATTGAGCGCAGTTCTCAAAAAGTTAACATTGCTAACACCCGGAATTTCTACAGGATATTGAAAGGCCAAGAAGAGCCCTTCTCTTGCGCGGTCTTCGGTGGAGAGTTCGAGAAGGTCTTTGTCTAAGAAAGTGACGCTACCTTGTGTGACTTCGTAATCTTCACGGCCGGCTAAAACCGAAGCAAGCGTGCTTTTTCCGGCTCCGTTGGGCCCCATGATGGCATGAACTTCACCAGCTTTAACTTCGAGGTTCAATCCTTTGAGGATTTCCTTGCCGTTGATGCGCGCGTGTAAATTTTCTATTTTTATCATTGTGTCGGGTTCTGGTCTTGAGATGTTTGGGTTAACCTACGCTTCCTTCTAAGCTAATGGCCAAGAGTTTTTGTGCTTCTACGGCAAATTCCATTGGCAATTGATTGAGCACTTCTTTACAATAGCCATTGACAATTAGGCTGATGGCTTTTTCCTCGCTGATACCGCGTTGCTTGCAATAGAAGAGTTGGTCTTCACCAATTTTTGAAGTGGTGGCTTCGTGTTCAATTTTGGCGCTCGCATTCTTGCACTCTATGTAAGGGAAAGTATGCGCGCCGCAGTGGTCGGTCATGAGTAAGGAGTCACATTGCGAGAAATTGCGCGCATTTTGTGCTCCTTTATGGATTTGAACAAGGCCTCTGTATGAGTTTTGAGAGTTTCCAGCAGAAATACCTTTGGAAATGATGGTTGACTTCGTGTTTTTACCGAGGTGTATCATTTTGGTCCCGGTGTCGGCTTGTTGGTAGTTGTTGGTGACTGCTACCGAATAGAATTCACCAACGGAGTGGTCTCCCTTTAAAATACAGGAAGGGTATTTCCAGGTAACGGCCGAACCGGTTTCTACTTGGGTCCAGGAAATTTTGGCGTTGGTTTCGCAAATGCCGCGTTTGGTAACGAAGTTAAATACGCCCCCTTTTCCTTCTTTGTCTCCGGGATACCAGTTTTGTACGGTTGAATATTTGATTTCGGCGTCTTTAAGGGCGATGAGCTCAACTACCGCTGCGTGCAATTGGTTTTCGTCGCGCATTGGAGCTGTGCAGCCTTCGAGATAGGAAACATACGCGCCTTCGTCAGCAACCACGAGTGTTCTTTCGAACTGGCCTGTGCCGCCTGCATTGATCCTGAAATAAGTGGAAAGCTCCATGGGGCAGCGAACGCCTTTAGGAATGTAGCAAAATGAACCATCAGTAAAAACAGCACTATTTAGCGCTGCATAGAAGTTGTCGGTGCTGGGGATTACCGTACCCATATATTTTTGCACAAGTTCGGGATGTTCTTCGACGGCTTCTGAGAAAGAACAAAAGATGATGCCGAGCTCGCCAAGTTTGGCTTTAAATGAGGTGGCTACAGAAACGGAATCCATGACGAAATCGACGGCAACACCTGTGAGGAGCTGTTGTTCTTCCATCGAAATCCCTAATTTTTTCATGGTTTCTTTGAGTTCTGGATCGACGTCGTCCCAGGATTCATATTTTTTGGTTTGCTTGGGAGCAGAATAGTAAGCAATGGCTTGGAAATCTGGTTTTTTGTAATGTACGTGGGCCCATTCGGGCTCGGTCATATCTTGCCAAATGGCGAAGGCTTTTAGGCGTTCGTCTAGAAGCCATTGGGGCTCATTTTTCTTGGCAGAAATAAGGCGAATGATGTCTTCGTTGAGGCCAATTGGAACGGTATCTGTTTCGATATCCGTGACAAAACCAAATTTGTATTCTTGGTTTTCGAGGTCTTGAGCGAGTTCGTTTTCGGTATAGTTAGACATCGTTACACAGAAAAGGATTCACCACAACCACACGTTCGATCGGCATTTGGGTTTTGAAATACAAAACCTTTTCCGTTCAGACCACCCGAAAAATCAAGGGTTGTGCCCACTAAATAGAGGTAGCTTTTTTTGTCTACCACAACTTTAACGCCATTGTTTTCAAAGGACATGTCGCCTTCGTGTTCTTCGTTGTCAAAAGTAAGTTGGTACATAAGGCCTGAGCATCCTCCGCCCTGAACGCCTACTCGGATAAAATAGCCAATTTTTTGTTCGTCTTCCATGAGGCGAATCGATTGTTTTTTGGCGGCATCTGTTACGGTTAACATTTAGTTTTTATTTAGATTAATTATAAATAAAACACTTTGTTTGCTGCAAATTTACCACTTTAATGGTATTGCAACCAAAGAATTGAACAAAGAAATTGTGTGCTTGTTTGTAATTTGGCTGATTTTTTCACTTGACGTTTTTGCTATTTTGAATTTATTGACTTAATTTAATACCCAACTCATTAAAAAACAACGCTATGCGTACACTATACCTTTTCTGTAGTTTGTTTATTATCCAAATGGTAAGCGCTCAAATGTTAGTTCTAGACTCCAAGCAATATCAAGTGCTTAAACAAAACAATGCCCTTACTGGCGTTGAAGTAATTGCACCAAGTTTGGAAGTTGGAAGGATACATTACACTGGACCACAAGGTCAAAAAACGGGGTTGTG
>JBIKZM010000238.1:0-2934 GCA_044354735.1 Crocinitomicaceae bacterium | reverse complement strand
GCCCACTCGAGTTCTGGGTAAGTAGCACCGATTTGATCTTCATCTGAACGGCCGTCTTCCCACAAACCATCGGTTGGTGCCGCATTTTGAATAGAAGCAACGACAGAAAGTGCTTTGGCCAATGAAAAGACTTCAGTTTTGAAAAGATCGGCAATTGGACTGAGGTCTACGCCTCCATCTCCGTATTTGGTGTAGAAACCGACTCCGAAATCTTCTACCTTATTTCCTGTGCCTGCGACCAAACAATGATTGGCCTGAGCCACGGCATAAAGTGTGGTCATGCGCAGTCGCGCGCGCGTGTTGGCCATAGCCAGCGGATGTGAAATAGAATCTAAAGGCAAAGCCGCCTCTAAGGTTTCAAAAGAATTCGTGAGATCTATGGTTTGGGTGCTCACATTTGAAAAACGACTTTTTAAGTCTTGCATGTGTTCGGCCGCGCGGTCAAACTCTGCTTTGGTTTGACGAATGGGCATGGTCACGCAAATGGTTGGGGCGCCCGTAAGTGCGCAAAGTGTGGAGGTGACTGCAGAATCTATGCCGCCTGAAATGCCGATGACAAAACCTTTGGATTGCGCTTGTTGTTGGTAATCTTTGAGCCAATTGACGATATGTTGGGCCAGCGCATGCATCTTAAAACAACAAAGTAAGCTTGAGCGTCAATTGATTCAAGGTGGCTTGATTTCTGAAATAGTTTTCGGCAAGTGTGGTTTCGTCTAGCGTAAAAAGCGTATAGTTTTGTGCTTTGGATGTCAGGTGCAGCGGCATAAAACCATAATTATAGCCCACCTCGGCCACCAAACATGTTGAACCCGAAAAATTCCATTCGAGCCCCGCGCTGATGCCTAAATTGGCATTGTAAAAAAAGAGGTCCTTACTTACTTTCATGCCCAAGTTGTCTTGGATCGAACCATTGACACTTCCGGCAAAAGGCACCACATAGCCTTCGTCATCAACCGTATTGGTGAGTAAAAAGCGATTGCGCAGCCCAAAGCGAAAAATGCCTCGGTAGTCACCGATGAAGTCGGTTCTAAAAGTGAGGCCAATAGGAAGCGCCAAGTAAAGTGGCTCATAGGTGCGTTTTTTGAGATTGAAAATCTGATCAGTAGTGACGGTTTGGCCGTCGGTTTTGATTTGCTTGTCGGTAAAGCGATAAAAAACATCTTGATTGCTCACGTTGTAACTGATGCGGTCGATATCGAATTCTACGCCACCATTGAGCGCAATATTTTGAGATTCTTTAGAGGCTTTCGTGAAACTTACACCAAAAGAAGATGAAAAACCAGGTGTACTGCCCAAAAGATTGGTACCCATCTTCGGAAAATTGAGCCCCACTGAACCAGTGACGCCGCCTTGAAGTTTCTTTTCAGAAACAGCCTGAGCCAAAGAAGCCGTATTTTGACCTAAAAAGAAGGCACAAAATAAAAAGAGTTGAAAACGCAGTGATTTCATGTTGTCTTATTAATGTTAATTTTGAACAAAAATAACAATATTCATGATACGAAAGCTCAGTCTTCTACTCCTGCTCATCGGTCTTTATGCCTGTAAGTCCGACCCCTATCAAGTAGATTTAGATAGTGCCAAGCACCATGTCAGTTACCAAAACCTCGACTCCTCATTTCGTTACGCGCACGTCGATGAACAAAGGCGCTTGATCAAAGCCCTACTCGTTTCAGACTTCGACCTCTCTCAGTTTTGTTTTCCTTACGCACTTCAAGTATCGACGCAATCGGATAGCGCTTTTGTCAATGGGTTGCAGCGCACTTATTCCCATCCCTTTAACAAACAAGTATGTTCAGCTTTAGACAAGCGCTATAAATGGCGCCAGCAAACCTTTGTGCAAATTGAAGCTGGTCTGAAAAGACTCGCTGTACTTGCTCCTAAAGCCCCGGTGGCCAAAAGTGTTTATTTTACCTACACCCAATTTGCAGCGAGTGCCTACGCCTCGTCAAAAGCGATTGTATTGGGTCAGGAGCGCTATTTAGGCAGCAACCACCCGCTGACCTCCTCCCTGCCTGCACAGCAATTTTATGACTGGATCAAAGAAGGAATGGAGCCTCAGTACGCAAGCTCAGACGCCTTGGTCATTTGGCTCAGCACCAACGTTTTAAAAAGCACTGATGAAAACTTTGCCAGTGAAATGATCCGCTGGGGCAAGCTGCTCGCCATTTTGGAAATCATCAGTCCGGAAGTACAATTGCACAACCATTTGCGCTACAGCGAACAAGATTACCAATGGGCGCTCAAAGCAGAGCGCGGTGTTTGGGAATACCTCGTGGACCAACAATTACTTTTCAAGACAGACCAAGAACTCAACATGAACTTCCTCAATGAAGGCCCTTACAGTATCGGTCTGCCGCAAGAAAGCCCAGACAGAATGGGCCGTTTCTTGGGTTACCGCATCGTGAAGCAATACATTGACGCGAATCAACCAACAATTCCAGCATTGCTGGCACTACCTTATCACCAAATTCTTAAAAAATACGAAGTACCCCAATGAGTGAAATTGTCAAAACCTCCGAAATCAGCATTCAAGTAGGACTCAATGAGAACCTCTTGCCCTTGCGCATGTTGTGGTCTGCCAGCGATGGCCAAATTGAAAACGCCGAAGCAGCGGCCTTTCTTTTGTCTATCTGGGATCCGAAGGCGAAAAACACTATGAAAATAGACCTCTGGACCAAAGACATGGCCATCGAAGAAATGAAGCAGTTCTTTCACCAAACCTTGCTCACGATGGCAGACACCTTTGAAAAAGCAACTGGCGAACACCTCATCTCCGAGGACCTCCGCGACTACTGCTACCATTTTGCTGAAAAAATGAATATTCTGCCCGAATAATGGAATTTTTGCTCCAAAAAATGAAAACGGCTCAAGATGAGCAAGTTCAGTATTGGTTAGAAGGCGACGCCGATCCGATCTACTTGAACGCAATAATTG
>JBIKZM010000237.1:0-2943 GCA_044354735.1 Crocinitomicaceae bacterium | reverse complement strand
GACCGCAGTAGTTTTCACGATATCGCGCTCATTCGGGCAGAAGACCAATATGTGCAGCTCAAAGGGCGGTTTACGCACATTAGTGAAATAGGAACAGGCCGAAACAAAAAACTGCAAGCGCGTTTCACAGATGGATCGGGCGCTATTGATTTAGTCTGGTTCCAAGGCTTTCAATGGATCAAAGGCAACCTCAATGTGCAAGACGAATTCATCGTTTTTGGCAAACCCAAATTTTTTCAGAATAACTGGAATATCCCGCACCCTGAACTACTCAAAGTTGTACCGGGTATGGATAGAAAGGGTTACGAAGCATTTTATCCGAGTACCGAAAAGTCTCAGCACAAGGGCCTGCACAGCAAAGGCTTAAGCAAACTTATCGCCAACCTATTTGAACAACTTGCCAATCAAATTCCAGAAACTTTACCAGCTGCAATTTGCACTGAACTCAACTTATTGCCTCGCATCAAAGCACTGCGAGAAATCCATCAACCCAGCTCTGAAATACTTATAAAAGCAGCTAGATATCGCCTCAAATGGGAAGAACTGTTCTTTTTACAACTTGAATTATTGCTTCGAAAAGGCATTCAAAGCAAGAAATTAAAAGGTTATCCTGTTCAAGAAGTTGGAGCCGCATTCAATGCATTCTACCAAAACCATCTCCCTTTTGAACTCACCAACGCCCAAAAACGCGTTCTTAAAGAAATCAGAAAAGATTTAGGTGCGGGAAGTCATATGAATCGCCTTTTACAAGGAGATGTTGGCAGCGGAAAAACTTTAGTTGCCCTGCTCAGTCTGCTACTAGCTATTGGCAATAACTTACAAGGCGCATTAATGGCACCCACAGAAATTTTGGCTACCCAACATTTCATTGGCATAAGTGAATTACTTGAAAAAATGGATATCCGGGTGGCACTTTTAACCGGTTCTACCAAAAAAGCAGCGAGAAGTGAAATCCACGAAGGCTTGCTCAATGGAGACATTCAATTGCTGATTGGCACACACGCTTTGTTGGAAGACACCGTTCAATTTAAAAACCTTGGGCTGGTTGTGATTGACGAACAGCATCGTTTTGGTGTGGCACAGCGCGCAAAAATGTGGCGCAAAAACACGATACCACCTCATGTGCTCATCATGACGGCTACACCCATACCCAGAACCCTCGCCATGACCTTTTACGGAGACCTCGATGTATCTGTCATCGATGAACTACCTCCTGGCAGAAAACCGATACACACCATTCACCGCCGTGAAAATCACCGAAATAAACTCTTTAGTTTTATCCTAGAACAACTCCAACTTGGCAGACAAGCCTATGTTGTTTTTCCACTCATTCAGGAATCTGAAAAACTAGACTTCAAAAATTTGGAGGACGGTTACGCTCAAGCAGAAGAATTTTTCAAACCTCTGGATTTTCAGATCAGTATGGTACACGGCAAAATGAAGCCTATCGATAAAGAGGCTGCCATGCAAGCTTTTGTGCAAGGCCAAACACATATAATGGTAGCCACAACTGTTATAGAAGTCGGGGTTAATGTGCCTAATGCATCGGTTATGGTCATTGAAAGCGCCGAGCGCTTTGGGCTTTCGCAGTTGCATCAATTGCGCGGCCGTGTCGGTCGGGGTGCAGAAAAATCTTATTGCATTTTGATGACGGGCGACGGCATTTCCAAAGAAGCACAGAAGCGCATGGATACGATGGTAGCCAGCAACGATGGTTTTGTACTGGCTGAGGTTGATTTGCAGTTACGTGGCCCCGGAGACCTCATGGGGACCCAACAAAGTGGAGCCTTGGCCCTCAAAATCGCTGATTTAGCAAAAGATGGCCAGCTTGTTGCGCTAGCCCGTGAAAAAGCCCGTGAAATTTTAGCAGCAGATCCTCAATTGATTTCACCCGAAAATACGCTTTTGAATCAGGCCTTGCGAGAAGTCCTTAAAAACAAACCAAACTGGGGAAGGATATCATAAAAAAGGGCGGCCAAATGGCCGCCCTTTTAAATATACATGTTGTGAATTGGATTATTGTGCCTGCTCCACTAAATCATCATATGCTTCTTTCGAACCGACAATGACATTTTGGAAATGGCGTACACCTGTTCCTGCTGGAATAAGGTGACCAACAATTACGTTTTCTTTCAAGCCCAACAAGTGGTCTTCTTTTCCTGAGATAGCTGCTTCGTTGAGAACTTTTGTGGTCTCTTGGAAAGATGCGGCAGAAATGAAAGACTGCGTTTGAAGTGACGCGCGGGTAATACCTTGCAATAATGGTGTTGATGTTGCAGGCATCGCTTCACGTGCTTCAATAAGTTGTTTGTCTTCGCGTTTCAAGCGTGAATTTTCATCGCGCAAACCACGAACGCTTACCAACTGACCTTTGTTGAGTTCAGTAGAATCGCCAGCGTCAATAACAAACATTTGGCCATACAACTCGTCGTTGGCTTCCATGATATCTGCTTTGTGCACGCTTTGACCTTCGAGGAAGCGTGTGTCGCCAGATTCGATGATTTCAGCCTTCAACATCATTTGACGCACAATAACTTCGAAGTGCTTGTCGTTGATTTTTACACCCTGCAAGCGATATACCTCTTGAATTTCATTGACGATGTACTCTTGTACTTTTGTCGGGCCTTCAATATTGAGGATGTCGTTTGGTGTAATTGCGCCATCTGAAAGCGGTTGGCCAGCACGGACGTAGTCGTTTTGCTGAACCAAGATGTGCTTGGAAAGTGGAACAAGATATTTGCGGATTTCACCGAGTTTGGAAGTGATGATGATTTCACGATTACCGCGTTTGACCGTACCGTATGTAGCGGTACCATCAATTTCAGAAACAACTGCCGGATTCGATGGATTTCTCGCTTCGAATAGTTCGGTTACACGTGGAAGACCACCGGTGATATCGCCTGTTTTACCTGCTGAACGCGGGATTTTTACGAGGATGTCTCC
>JBIKZM010000036.1:0-8855 GCA_044354735.1 Crocinitomicaceae bacterium | reverse complement strand
GATGTTTGCCAAAATGCTCAAAGAAAATCCATCGGCAATTGGCACTTTGGTTAGCCAAGCCAGCAAACTACTTCTTGGGTCGAGTTTAGCATTTATTGTATTTAGTTTTGTTCGAGGTGGCATATCAATGGATCAAATCTATGACAACACTTCCGTTGAAAGCCAGCACATACTGTTTTTATTGAGCATCGCCTTTTTTGGAATGGCGTCAAACCTTATTTATGGCTCTTTACTCACAGCAAATGGATCATTAAAGGTCTTGAATATCATTTCATTTGTTGGTTTATTGGTCAACATAAGTTTGAATTTAATTTTAATTCCCCAAGTGCTCAATGGCGGAGCAGTTGTTGCAGCAGGGGTAGCGGCACTCACTCAAATTCTTGTTGCCTTGGCACAAGCAATTTACTGTAAACGCTTGTTTGCTTTACCATTTGTCGATCGCCATTTTTATAGATATCCCTTGCTCATTTTTGCATTGTTGTTTTGGTATGTAGTTGTTGATTGGTCTCCGATAGGTTATGTATATGGTGACTGGATCCTGTTAATAGATGTTTTAGTCACTCTATTCTTGCTTATAGCTTTTAAATTCATAGATGTCAAGGAGCTGATTTCGCTTGTTCAAACGCGCAGTAAAACGCAATAAATATGGATTTTTGGAGTTAATGTCATAGCTTTGAAAAAAATTACCGCTAGTTAGAAATATGGAAAATAACAACCTCACAGACCAACGCAACGCTCTTCTCATTTTTCTTTGGAACCAGCGCAAGTCTTTGCTCCTGTTTACAGGTGTTGCAGCGCTTGTTTCTATCGTTGTTGCTTTTATCATTACCCCACTGTATTTATCTACAGCCATTGTTTTTGCGGCGGCATCAAGCAATGTTTCTTTCTCGGAACAGCGCAATGTCAAAGCTGCAGCAATGGATTTCGGCGAAGAAGAACAGGCGGAGCAACTCGTTCAAATTTTATCTTCTTCTCGTATCAGAGACCGCATTGTTCAGAAATATGACCTCATGGCCGACTACGAGATTTCTAAAACAGACCCCAACAAATATTACAAACTCAATAAGGCATATAACCAACATTTTACCTTCAGTCGTACGCGCTATGGTTCTATTCAAATCGACGTGCTGGACGAAAATCCAAAACAAGCGGCCGCTATGGCCAACGACATCGTAGACCTCATCGACACCATCAAAAACGAAATGATCCGCGAGCGCACCCTTCCTGCCTTTCAGATCAACTTGCGCAAAAAACAACAAATGGAAAAGGAGCGCGACTCCGTCCTGCAGCGCCTAGAAGATCTCGCCGAATTAGGTGTATTGCCCAACGATACCCGCGCCACACTTTATCAAGCCTTGGTAGATGCCAAAAACCCACAAGAAAAAGAAGAACTTCGTAGAAAAATTGAGGCCAACAGCAAATACGGCTCTGTTTACGACGGTCTGGAATACCAACGCAACGAAAAAATCGTCAAAATAGAAGACTTTAAAGTTTCTTACGAGCAAGCTGAGTCCGATGCCAATGCCAACTTTAACCACAAATTTGTGGTAGAACGCGCTGTTGTCGCCGACCGCAAAGAAAAACCAAAGCGCATGATCATTGTGCTTGTTGCAACCGTAGGAGGTTTTCTTTTCGGACTGTTTTTCTTATTGATCCGCCAACGCATCAAAGAACTCCAACAGACCGCTGCATAAAGTTCAAATGAACGACCCTATACTTTACTCTCTGATTCCTGTTGGCCTGCTCGCCATCTATTTTGCTATTTTTCAGACGGAGAAGCTTTTTTTGAGCTTGGCATTTCTCACGCCACTCTCTGTCAATATTGAAGAATACACCAGTAGTTTTGGACTATTTGTCCCGACAGAACCGCTGTTGTTTGGCTTGATGATTTTGCTCAGCGCTATGCAACTCAAAAAAGGTTTTCTCCCCGCACAAGTTTGGCGTAGCCCGCTCATCTGGGCCATGATAATTTATCTATTGTGGTTATTTATGTCAGCCATTACAAGTAGCCAGCCCGTCGTGTCTCTAAAGTTCATACTTGCCAGGCTTTGGTTTATTGTCCCTATATTATTTTTTGGCACTTACTTTTTTCAAAAGCGCAGTAACCGAATCGCTTTCATTTGGCTCTTTATTGTGGCCACCGTTTTGGTGATCATCTACACACTCATCCATCACTCCTTCTACGGATTTGGCGAAAAAGAAGGGCACTGGGTGATGTCGCCATTCTTTAAAGACCACACTATTTATGGCGCTATCGTAGCACTTGTGCTTCCGCTCGCGGTTGGGCTTTACCTCTATAAAAAACAAAGTCCATTAATACAAGTCACCTTGATTAGTTTAATCGTCATTATTCTAGTGGGACTCGTCTTATCTTATACCCGTGCCGCGTGGCTCAGTGTATTAGGTAGTATCGGTATTGCCATGCTGCTGTATTACAAAGTTTCTTGGAAGCCCATTGCTGTTTTGGCGGGTATTGGTGTGGTGGTGATTTTGATCCAATGGGACCGCATTCAGATGGAACTCGAACGCAATAAATACGAGCATACCACCGAAGCCTTTGACGAACGCTTGCAGAGTGCAGCGAATATATCCACAGATGCCTCTAACTTGGAGCGCATCAACCGTTGGAGTTGTGCCATTGAAATGTTCAAACAAAGACCCATTATGGGTTATGGTCCCGGAACTTATGCCTTTGAATACGCGCCGTTTCAGCGACCTGAAAACCTGACGATTATATCGACCAATTTTGGCGACATGGGCAACGCACATAGCGAATACTTGGGTGCACTTGCCGAAACAGGCCTCATCGGTATGCTCAGCTTGATTGCGCTCATCTTTGCGATATTTTATACAGGCATTGCGTTATATCATCGCTTGGACAGAGAAAATAAAGAAGATAAAATTCTTGTACTGAGTACAATAATGGCGCTCAGCACTTATTTTATCCATGCCTTTTTGAATAATTACATGGACACCGATAAAGCAGCCGTCCCTATTTGGGGAATTTGCGCGATGTGGTTGGTTTACGAAAGTGAACTCAGTGCTATCGGCCAATCCAAAGCGACGGATTGAGTGTCACGGGGCTTGCGCCAACGACCTGATGCACTTCAAAGTGACACACCGACACACCGCTGTCATTGAGCAATGTGCCAATTGCTTGTTTGGTAGATACCTTAGAACCCACACCCACAAAGGTTTCAGCTAAGTTGCCATACACCGTACGGTAAGCACCATGCTTGATGATCACCACCTTTCCTGCACCTGCCACAGAAAATACAGTTGTCACTTCCCCTTCAAATACTGCGCGTACTTTAGAGCCTCTGTTGCAAGTAATATCAATCCCGTTGTTGTTCCACTCGACGCCACTGAGCGTTGGGTGGTAATTGCGGCCAAATCTTTCGGTAACGCTTCCGTTGTCTACTGGCCATGGCAAACGCCCGCGGTTGGTTTCAAAACTTTTACCAATGGCCGCTCCTTCCGTAGAAATTGGCGTGGCCACAACTTTTGGTGCAGCTGTTGACGCAGTGGTTTTCGGGCTCGTTGTAGTGGTGGTGGTTGCAGGTGTTTTGCCTGCGGGCTTAGCTGCTGTCTTGGCTAGTTCGGCCTGACGTGCTACTTCTCGTGCTTGCTCTTTGGCGATATCGGCCCGGATAGCGGCATCGATCTGCTTTTTGAGCTGAATTTTCTTTCGCTCGTCTTCTTTGAGTTGCGCAACAAGTGCTTGTTCCTCTTTTTTAAACTTTTGATAAGACTTTTCCTTCTTTGATTTGTCGTTTTCAATCAGTTGTCGTTCTTGTTTTTTCTCTTCTAAGGCCTGTTCTTTGATGAGTTTTTCTGAATCGATTTGGTTGATTTCTTTGAAAATGAGTTGTTGGTGCTGCTTGATAAGGGCGGCTTGCTTGTGTTGAACAGCTGCAACCTTTTTGAGATAGCGGTTGCGCCTTAATGCTTCATTGTAGTCGGCAGAAGCCAATAAGTACATGACCTTATTGTAGTTGCCGCGGTGCTTGTAGGCATACAAAAACATTTTGCGGTACTGCTCCTTGAGTTGCGTAAGTTTGGTGCGCAAGCGCTTGATCTCCATCTTTTTTTGAACGATTTTCATTTCGGCGCTGCGCACTTGATTGTCAAAAAGATTGACCAAGGCTTCTCGGCTTCTGATTTGATTTTCTATCAAGCGGATTTCATTGAGCGATGCCTGGCTGTTGTTCTTCACCTTGTTCAATAGCTTCTTGGTATTAGAGATGCGTTTCTCTAATTTTTGTTGTTCTCGCTTGAGCTGGCCTTGATCTTGCTGTGCATAGGCCTGGTGAGCCATACACAAGAGCAAGACAATGCTAATCACATTTTTCATAGCTTTCTGGTATGACGATGATTAATTCTTGGGGTTCATTGACCTCTATGCGGTCGTAAAGTAAAGTGAGCAATAAAGATTTTTTCGGCGTTCGGATGTTGATTTCAACTTTCAAAGGCAAGTCAAAACCATTGAGCTGTTGTCTTTCTAAGTAAACCACACTTACTTCTGTTGACTCTTCTACGCTCCAAATTCGAGTTTGCTGAATGGCCTTGGCATCGGCGGTAAGTTGGTATTGGATCATGAGGTCATCGCGTTGTTTGCGGTCTGGTTTTTTACGGTCGTGCTTTTTGTGGGTCGAAATGCTATATCGGAAAGGGTCGTTGTCGACAAAATACTTTTGCGTGATTTGGTAATCTAAAGGCTTTCCGTAAATGATTTCTTCTATGTTTTCATATGAGAAATCGACGCCAAATAAATCTTTTAAATAATCTAAGGACGCCACAGTATAGCAGCGCTCACGTTTATTGACAACGCTGAGGGTGTCTTGGGTTACAAGCGCAGTAACGACAGGAATACGGGCATAGGTAATGATGGCAGACACCGCGCTATCGCTCACTATTTTGATCGATGTTTTCAAGGAAATTTCGCTTTCATCCGTGGGCTTGCTCAAATCTTTATAGGTAACCGTAAGTTTACTATAAAATGTCTTGGGCTCAATATGAGAAAGGCTATCGATGCGGTCTATTAACTCTTTGTCCTTGATTTTAGGAAGTTTATCAATAGTGCTTTGCGCTGTTACAAGCTCTTGCGTTTTACATGCCGTTAAGCCTAAAAACAAAAAGGAGATGTAGCCTAATTTATGGAACTTGAACATATGTTTTTTTAGTGGTTTTTTCGGAAAGTACAACGCTGCCCTCTCCAAAAGTAAGTGCCTGCTGCCAACATTTGTTGGCTTCTTGAACTTGACCTAAATGAAAATAAATATCGCCGAGGAGCTCTTGATAAGCTGCCGTCTGAATGAGCTTGGCAACTGTTATTTTTTGCATTTCTTGCAGGGCAATTTGATATGTGCCTGTTTGAAATGCCGTAAAGGCGATTTCAAAAATAAGTTTTGGTTGAGCCCCAGTTTTTGACGATAGTTCTTGTAAGCGCTGCGTAGTTTTTGGCAGCTCAATTTTGTAGGCCGCTAAAATGTGCAAGTATTGCAATTCGAGGGCATTCAAACTAATGCTGAGGGCCTCCTTTAACGCAGCAATACCCTCTTCTTGTTTTTGTAAACCCAAGAGTGCTCTTCCTTCTTGCAATAAGATTTCTGCCAACAGCGCGTTGTCATTGAGCAACACACCTTTAGCAAGGGATAGATTTTCCAAAGCTTCGGCATATAAGCCCTTTCTATTGAGCATCATGGCTTTGAAATAGAACGGAAGCGGCTGGCTTGGAAACAACTCCGCGCAGCTCGAGGCGTCTTTGAGTAGGTTGGTCCAGGATTCTTGCTCGTATTCTAATATCATTAATTGGTTCCAAACAGGAGATAAATTGGGGTCGCAACGCAGTGTTTGTTGATAACTGGCAATAGCGGCGTTGATTTGGCCAGCAACGTAAAAGTAATCGCCGGCAATGGAATGTGCTTTGGCCTCGTTCGGATACGTTTGGGTCATGTATTGAACAAGTGGCTCCAAGGTAGGGTCAATGGCCGTTTGTTTCTTTTCGTTGACCAACATGATCAAAATATTCATTTTTTGATCGAGGCTCGGGCCCTGTGCAAGGATACCTGCATGCAGGTATTTTTTTCCTTCCTCCACTTTGCCAGAACGGTAGAGCATTTCGCCGTACATCAATAGTGCAACACCATTTTGAGGATCGGCCTCAACGAGATCTTTGAGCAAACCAAAACCCGCTGTGTAATTCTGAACCCTGAAGTAGTAATCCACTAAATTGGCAAGAATACTTGGTTCAGTAGGGAAACGCCGCCTTGCTGCTTCGAGTGCGGCAACTCCTTCTTTTGCCTTGCCCATTTGTTGAAACAAACGGAACTTTTCAAGAACTGTATTGGGATTTTCGCCAAGTTGCTGTTCCATTTTTTCTATCAGGGAAAGGGACTTACTTGGTTTTTTTAGGTCATCATAACACTTTAGTGCACCACTATAATAATCGATATTTTTTGGATCCGCTTTTAACAAGCCTTCAAAAACACTTGCCGCTTCTTGGTTGCGGCCCAGTTGTTGGTACATAAAAGCCAACTCGCGCTTGTAATGCAGGTTTTTGGGGTCAAGTTGCGCCGCTTGCTCGGTATGATATGCCGCTTCTTCATAGCGTTCGAGCTTAAGATAAGTCTGAAAAAGCGCATAATGTACGGCGGCGTCTTTGGGCTGTTTTTGCAAACACGCCTTAAATGCTTGAATTGCTTCATCATGTTGCGCGTTGAGCATGTTGCGCACGCCGCTATGAAACTGCCGAATATAGGCGGGGTCTTGAGGAGCAGCGACAGGTTCGTGTAATTTACACGAAGCCAATGCGACGAGCGCGAGGGCGTAAAGTAACTTATTCATTTATTGTACTGAAATCGCCGAGGCTGAGGTCTTTTGCGCGGCCGTTATATTGTGCATGCGAACCGATCATAGCACCACTGAGGTTGACCTTTGACAGTTTTGTTTGATTGCCAACGATGCAATTTTGGATGTGCGCATCGCTAACTACTGTGCCTTCGCCCAGAGAAACATGCGGCCCTACAACAGATCTTTCAATGCGCACATTTGGGCCAATATAACAAGGCTGAATAATGACGCTATCTATAACATGAGTAGATAAATTCAGCAGGCGGCCTGCCTCGGCGTCGTGTTCGAGCACGCGTTGGTTGGTTTCAACAGTGACTTCTTTATTGCCACAATCGAGCCATTCGTCTACAGTACCCGGTTTAAAAGCAACCCCTGCCTCCGTGAGGCGACGCAGTGCGTCGGGCAATTGGTATTCTCCGCTTTTTATCACATTGTTGTCAATGAGGTATTGGAGTTCTTGCTTGAGGCGCGCACCATCTTTGAAATAGTAAATGCCGATCATGGCCAAATCTGAAACAAACGTTTGTGGTTTCTCGACAAAATCGATGATGGCTCCATTTGCATCAAGCTTGACGACACCAAATGCACTTGGGTCTTCAATTTGCTTGACCCACAAGATGCCTTCGTCTTCATGAGAAATTTTAAAATCCGCCTTAAAAAGCGTGTCGGCAAAAGCCACCACAACCGGGCCATCAAGCGCTTCAGCGGCGCAAAGTACGGCATGCGCAGTACCGAGTGCTTGCAATTGGTAGTGAATACTGCCTTTGGCACCCAAGCTTGCGGCTACCGCCAATAATTCTTTTTCAACAGCTTCGCCGAATTCACCGACTACAAATGCGATTTCTTCAATGGGTTCTGCACAAACACGGGCGATATCGGCCACCAAGCGGTGCACAATTGGCTTGCCGCCAACGGGAACAAGTGGTTTGGGAATCGTGAGGGTATGAGGACGGAGGCGGCTACCGCGACCCGCCATCGGGACAATTACTTTCATGTGCTAATTATTTTATACCGGTGCTCCCGAATCCGCCTTCGCCGCGCTCCGAAGAGCCGAGTTCTTGAACTTGAACCAGGTTTACCTTTTCTACTTTACAAAAAACGAGTTGTGCAATGCGTTCGCCATCCGTTAGGGTGACGGTGTCGGCCGACAAGTTGACAAGAATCACGCCAATTTCGCCACGGTAATCTGCGTCTATGGTGCCGGGTGTATTCAAGACCGTGAGCCCCTTTTTGAGCGCCAAACCACTGCGTGGCCGAACTTGGCATTCAAGGCTTTGGTCCATTTCTAGAAAAAGACCCGTAGGAATCAGGGCGCGTTGCATTGGAGCCAAGGTGAGTGGGGCTGCTAGCATTGCGCGCACGTCCATACCAGATGCGCCAGCCGTTTGATAGGCCGGAACTTCGTGGTGGCTCTTACTGACAATTTTTACTTCGTGCGAACTCATCTTCCAAAATTAGCGCAATTCTACACTCAATAGCTCGCTAATAAAAGGAATAATCAACAGCTTAGTATGGACAACATCCGTCATTTTAAGGGTATTTGCTTACTTTTGTGCTACAATCGAGTAGTTATGTTAGAAATACAACGCATCCGTCAAGAAAAAGAAGCCATCCTTGCAGCCTTGGCCAAAAGAAATATAGACGCAAGCCCCACACTAGATGCCATCCTCGACACAGACCAAAACTGGAGAATGGCCAAAACACAACTCGATCAAGTTGCTGCAGAAATGAATCAACTTGCGCGCTCCATTGGAGAGCTCTTCAAGTCAGGTCAGCAGTCAGAAGCAACTGCGCTGAAAGAAAAAACAAGTGTCCTGAAAACACAAGAGGCCGAACTTAAAGAACAAGTGAGTGCACTTGAACAGCAACTTCAACAACTCCTTTACACCTTGCCCAACGTTCCGAACGAAGCTGTGGTGCAAGGGCGTGATGCCGAAGACAACCAAAACGTTTTTGAAGCGGGCAGCATCCCCCAATTCAATTTTGCAGCCCAACCACACTGG
>JBIKZM010000035.1:0-8871 GCA_044354735.1 Crocinitomicaceae bacterium | reverse complement strand
GACTGCAAAGTTGACTTTGCAATGGTTGAGAATCTTAACAAGGGCTTTAGTGATTTTTTTGGCGCGGTCATCGAAAGAACCGGCGCAACCTACCCAAAACAAGATGTCTGGGCTTTCTCCGGAGGCCATCATATCGGCCATTGTGCGTACTTGTATACTCATTGCTAGGTCTTTTTTGGCTTAATCTTCGTTGGCCCAATTCATGCGTTCGGTTGGTGCAAATTGCCAAGGGGCACCGTTGTTTTCAATATTGGTGAGCATACCGGTCAGCTCTGTTGGCACTTTAGATTCTTCCATCACCAAAAAGCGACGTAGATCCATGATAATGGAAAGCGGATCGATGTTCACCGGACACTCTTGCACGCAAGCATTGCAGCTCGTGCAGGCCCAAAGTTCTTCTTCGGTGATGTAAGACCCAAGAAGGCTTTTGCCGTCTTCTGCATCTTGGCCATTTTTGCGTTTGTGGTCTCCGAGTTCTACCATGCGGTCACGGGTGTCCATCATGATTTTGCGTGGCGAAAGTAATTTGCCTGTTGTATTAGCTGGGCAAGCAGCTGTACAGCGGCCGCATTCGGTACAGCTGTAGGCATCCATGAGGTTTTTCCAGGTGAGGTCAGTGACATCTTTGGCGCCAAAACGCGATGGCACTGCGTCAGCTGCCGGAGCTGCATAAGGATCAGCATTGGGGTCGAGCATGAGCTTGACTTCATTGGTGACACTCTGCATGTTCGTAAACTGTCCTTTTGGTTCTAATTTGGAATAATAGGTATTCGGAAACGCCATAAAGATGTGCAGGTGCTTGGAGTAGGGCAGGTAAGTCATAAACGTATAAACCATCAAGATGTGCCCCCACCAACCAATTTGCTCTAAAATATGAAGTGTATGCGCGCTTTTTCCTTCAAATAAAATGGGCCCTAACCAAGAACTAATGGCAAAACCATTTGAATTTCCTGCATAAGTCTGCAAGACTTCATCGGCGCCATTCATGGTGAAAATAAAGGAAATCAAGAGCAGTTCAAATACAAGTATGAGGTTGGCATCTTGTGTTGGCCAGCCTGCGAGTTCTTTCATGTTGAGGCGCGGTAACTTGAGCATGTTGCGGCGCGCTAGAAAGGCAACAGTGCCAATAAAAGCCAAAACAGATAGCACTTCAATGAAGCTGATCATGAAAGTGTAAAAGCCACCAAGGCCATCTTGGAAGAAACGATGAGAGCCACTCAGGCCATCTACTAAAATTTCGATGAGCTCAATTTGGGTGATGACAAACGCTGCATATAAGGCCAAATGCAAAAGCGCGGGGATGGGGCGCGTGAACATTTTCTTTTGTCCGAGTGCCACCAAAAGCATGGTGCGCCAGCGGTCTGCTTTGCGGTCTGAGCGGTCGAGGGGCAAGCCCATATGGATGTTTTGACCAATTTTACGCAAGTTGAATGCAAAAAAGCCAAAACTAGCTAGCGTCAGGACGCCAAAAATGAGTTGTTGCATGTGTTCAGTTTATTCAGGCAAGCTATCCAATATCTTGAGGAGCTTGTCTTCGTTTTGCTTAGAAAGTTGCAATCCTTTGGTTTTGCCACCAATAACCGAGAGGTGAACATAGCGCTCTGGGTGCGCCTCGAGGTCTTTGACTAAATTTTGAAGGTCATTGTTGGTATTGACGAGTTCGGCATAAAGTTTTTCGTCGTGGATGAGTTTACCGAGCGTACCCTGTCCTTTTTCAACTTCAGTCAGTACCATATTGAATTTTTTAAGGGTGGTTTGTGCCTCTAAAATAGTACCCTTGAAATCGGCGGTAACGAGCTCGTCTGTGATTTTGCGCGTATTGCCTATAATGCCGGTGATTTGGTCATTGCTTTTGCGCAAGTTGAGGGTGATAGCCTCTACGTTGACCATGATTTTCGAGAACTGCGCGCGTTCTTCCGCAACAAAACCTTGGAGTTCATCGGCTACATTGCCTAACTTTTTAATTGTAAGTTTGACTTGCTTGAGGCTGCCTTCGAGTTCGGAAGTAGCGGTGGTGTCCCAGAAAGAGGAAAGTGAGCTCACCATTTTGTCTACGGAGAGCATCATGGTTTGTAATTTCTGAGAAATTGGGTCTGCGTATGCTTTCACTTGGGTCACCATGTCTACAGATAAGCGTCCTGGTATAGTGGAACCAACTTTGTAAAAAGTACCGTTACCGACCATAGGGAGTTGCACAACAAGTGCTTTGGTAAAGAAATCGAGTGAACCAATTTCAACAAATGATCCTTTCGGAAGGCGAATATCACTGTTATGGATATTGAAAGTCATCTTGACTTTGTGCAGTGAATCGCCTTTGGGGTTAGATTGAATACTCATTACCTTGCCAATTTCAACGCCGTCAAGTGTGACGTTAGACGATACCATGAGCTGGCCCGAATTAGGAAAGTATGCGGTATAGACATCGTCTCCGCCAAAAAAGCTATTGCCCTTCAGGAAGTTGATGCCGGCAATGAGCACCACAATGGCCAAAAGCGCAATGAGCGCGGCTTTGATTTCTTTGGAGAATTTCAAGCTAGTTTTTTTCTGCTAATTTAAGTGCTTTTTCAATACTGATGCGTTCTCCGTCGAGGAAAGCTACCACAAAAGCGTTGGTAAACCCTTTTTGAATGAGTTCATTTTTATAATTTTTTGCCCCTGGGAGGTCGTTTGGGTATGATCCCGCACAATATTTGAAGAGTGTATTGTCTTGATATTCAAATATTTCCAAGCCTTTGAAATGGTTTGATTGAGTTGAGATGGCCTTATTTGAAGTTTCTATTTGTACTTTAAATACCAATCCTTGTTCTTTTACGGTTTCTTTAGGTAATTCTACGGTTTGTGTAGGATTGTTTTCTGTTGGTTTGGTTATGGTGTTGTTTTGGGTCGTGGTGCCTCCTGTAAACGTTTTTCCTTCAGTCGCATTTTTGTAATTCACAAAAGCTTGGAACATGGATTGCGCCATTTTTTGCTGCCCTTCTGCGGAACCGATTAACTTTTCTTCTGTAGGGTTGGGTAAAAAAGCGGTTTCAATCAAAACGCTGGGCATAGTGGTTTTATAGAGGACCAAAAACCCTGCTTGCTTCACACCGCGGTCATAGCGGCCAATGCGCTTGAATTCTTTTTGGATCATTTCGGCAAAAAGAATAGACTGCCGATGAAAAACAGCTAATTGAAACTGCAGCGCAATGATGCCATCGGGTGTGAGGTCATAGGAACGGTATTTGGCTCCTTTGTCGTCTTCGAGGGCAATACTGGCGTTTTCTCGTTCGGCAACCTTCTGTTGGGCGTCGGTGCGGTGCAAACCGAGGACGTAAGTTTCCGAGCCGTAGGCTGTGGTGCTGCCAGCGTTGGCATGGATACAAATAAATAGATCGGCGTTGTTGCGGTTGGCAATGTTGGCGCGTTCTACTAATTCGACAAATACGTCCGTGCTGCGCGTGTAGATAATTTTGATGTCTGGATAGCGTTCTTTGATAAGTGCGCCGAGCTTGAGTGCCATGGATAAGCAAACTTCTTTTTCGTTGTTCTGAGCGCCATGGCAACCGGGGTCGTGGCCACCGTGTCCGGCGTCAATAACAATGGTTTTGATTTTACTTGTTTGAGCCCAAAAGATGTTGTTTGAAATAAAAAACAATGCTGCCAATAAAAAGACACGCATTGCGTTTTTTTGCAAGCCATTGAAAATTGGTAGCTTTGTACGTTTTTCCTGCATATTACAAATCTAAGTAAGCATCTTGAGCCAGCGCCAGCGCTTTTTACAACTTTTCTTCGCCACATTGTTAATAATGTGCCATCAGGTATTGGTTACAGCCCAAGATACCCTGTTTGTCGACGGAGAAAGTCTCAACCAGATTGTTACTTACAAGGCGAGTCAAAAAATCAGGCACGATGTCGAAAACCGCAGAATTTACCTCTATGGCAACGCAGAAGTGCAAAGCGAAGGGTTTTCTTTGAAAGCAGGGTATATCCTTATTGATATAGACTCCAATCAAGTTGAGGCGAGCTACCGCATAGACAGCACGGGCGCTAAGGTAGAATTTCCCGAGCTCACAGAAGGCAGCGAAACCATCCGCTGCGAGACACTCAAAATGAATTACAAGACGCAAAAAGCGTACATCAAAGCACTTGCAATAAAGCAAGATGAGTTTTATTTTCGGATGGGAACGGCCAAGCGTCAGGCCAACGAAGAGTTGCATTTGCGCCAAGGCATTCTCACCACTTGTGATTTAGAAGAGCCGCATTATCATTTTCAGCTGAGCAAAGGCGTTTTGGTGCCCAACGAGCGGATTGTTACAGGCCCCATGAATTTATGGGTTTCTGGCATTCCAACGCCACTTGGTTTGCCTTTTGCGTTTATCCCGACCAATCAAAAAGAACGCACCTCGGGTTTGTTGTTTCCGGAATTCATTCCACTTTCGGCTTACGGATTTGGTTTTCAGAATTTAGGTTGGTATTTCCCAATCAACGACAATTACCAAACATCGGTCTATGCCAATTTATACAGCAGAGGTTCTTGGGGCCTGCGCAACGACCTCGACTACGCCAAGCGCTATGGCTACAGCGGCCGCCTCTCGTTGGGTTTTCAGCAGTTCAATAGCGGCTTCCCGACAAATATCAAGCGCAACAAAGTAACGGTGAGTTGGAACCACCGCAAGGCACCAAAGTCCAATCCTTTTTGGGATTTTTCTTCAAACGTCAATTTCATCTCTGACAATCAATCCAAGAATTCCCTAGACCCCATAAATCCCGAATATTTTTCCAATTCTTTCAACTCAGATATCAATTTAGCGCGCAATTTTCCAGGCAAGCCGATCAATACAGGTCTTAAAATGTCGTTGCGCCAAAATTCCATTGCCAAAAATATCTCGTTTACAAGCCCTGTGCTCAACGTCAACGTAACACGTGTTTTCCCATTCAAGGACCTTTTTGAAACCGCAGATAAAAACTGGAAAAAAACCATCCAACGCATTGGCATTACCTATAACCTAGAGGCGCAAAACCGCTCGCAATTTGCCGATTCTTTGCTCACCAATGGCGATTTTACGGCAATTAGCCAGCGCCTCATGAACGGTATCAGTCAGGGCATTAGCATCCAGACCAATTCGGGTTTGTTTAAAAACGCCGTGAAAATCAATCCGAGCCTCAATTACGGCAACAAAATCAATTTTCAGCAAATAGTAAAGGCTTACGACCCTATTGAAAACAAGACCATAACCGATACATTAAGGCAGATGGCGCTGCGTCATGAGCTCAATTTCAATTTGACTGCTACCACAGTGCTTTATGGTTATTACCGTTTTGTTGGGCCCAGACAAGCTAGGTTGCGCCACCTCATGACGCCAAATATTGGTTACCGCTACACGCCTGGATGGAATCCGCTCGTAACGGCCAATGTAGGCCCAAATCAAAGTGCTATTTCTTATTCGCCTTTTGAGCGCAGTATTTATTCAGTAGGCTCGCAAAGAGAAGCTTCTATGCTCACCTTTGGCATCAACAATACCGCAGAGCTCAAATTCAAGTCTGAGCAAGATACGTTGACGGGCTATAAAAAAGTAAGGCTCATCGATCAGTTCTCGGTAACGGGCAACTACGACTTCACCAAAGACAGCATGAAACTCTCCGATCTAGCGCTCAACTTGCGCATTAGCCCCGCGAGCTGGATCAATTTTGTATCCAATGCCCAATGGAGCCCTTATGCTTGGAGTGCAACAGGTGCAAGTGTCGGAACCTATGCTTGGCAAAATGCGCAGAAGCTTGGCCGCCTCACCACCACCAACCTCACTACAACACTTGTTTTGGCACCCAAAAAAGACCGCAAGAAATTACAAGACCACAGTGCGCTATTCAATGAACAAGACTGGAATGCCGATTTGAATTACTATGCGTTACATCCCGAACGCGCAATTTATTACGACATTCCTTGGAAAATGAATGTGTCCCACGTATACGGAATTCAGGCCAATCAGCAAATTTCAGTCACTGACCCTGCTCCTTGGAAATACATTCAGACTTTGGTATTGAGTGGCGATTTGAGTTTCACGAAACGCTGGAATTTATCGGGCAACCTCAATTTCAATTTGCAAGAAGGTAGACTCACAAACGCCTATTTTTCTTTGAACCGAAACCTGCACTGTTGGGCACTTTCGTTTTATTATGTTCCTATTGGTGGCAACAAAAGCTTTTTGCTCACTATCCGCAATACCTCGAGTATTTTCCGAGATGCCAAAATTGAATTTAGGAAACCACCTTCGTTTCTTTGATGTCTGTTTGTATGCGGTCCTGAAAATCCTTGCCAATTTGGTAGGTAAATTGGGCGCCAAAAAAGACAATTTGTGCGGAGTAATGCACCCAAGCGAGCATAATGAAAATGGAACTAGCCACGCCGAGCTTGCCCATGATGAAATAGTGTTGTAGATAATAGCTAATTACCAACTGACTGATATATAACAAGATAGAAGTGGCGATTGCGCCGTCTCTAGCAATGCGCCAACTTACTTTGGCATTGTGCATGTACTTGAAAATCAAGGTAAAAATCAGAACGTTTGAGAGCAAGGTCAAGAAAATTTGCAGCAATTGCAAAGAGAAATCAACAAAGCCGTTTTGCCAGTGTAACCAACTCGTGAGGGCAGAGAAAATAAAGACCTGCAGAAAGTAAAAAAGGATAATGACGAATGCAAAAACAGCTAAAAGCAATACGCCTACAAAGCGAAATCCGATGATTTCCATGAAAAGATTGGATGCTTCTCGGCTCTTTTTACTGACTTGAAAAAACTCATTTAAGCTTCTTTTGAGTGAAATCATAAAAGCTGAACATGTGTACAACAAAACGCAAATGCTGACCAGTTCTAAAAAGAAATTGGGTTTGTCAAATGACATGCTGTCTACGAGTTGAAGAATGGAAGCGGGGTCTTGAAGACCGAGTTCGGACGTGAGTAAAGCCGAAATGATGTCGCGCATGTTTTGTTGTCCGATGATACGCCCATAAATAGAAGTGGTCAGATAGATGATCGGAACAATGGCAAACAAAGTGTAGTAAGCCAGTGCAGCACCGTGGTGAAAAGCACCGTCTTGGACGTATGCTTTGAGGGCAGTCCAAAATGCGTTCAGCGTGAGGCGCAGTTTGCCGTGTTTATTTTTTGAGGATTTCAATGGCTTGGACAGCTGTTAATTTTTCAAAGGCATAAAGCAAGAGGCGTTCGTTATTGCTGCTGCGCACGAAATTGTGATAGAGGCCCCCAACAAACATGGCTTTCTCAAATTGAACGCAGATACCTGTGTCTGATACTTTGTATTCATCTGGTCTGAAATGAAGCAATTCAGCGCCAATCTTTAGGGTATTCAGTGGTCCAAAAAGACGGGCGCGCTCTGGCGCTTTGTAATGGTAATAAACAGCTTCTGGTTTTTGTTTTTTGGAGAGCTTCCCATTTTGCAAGATGCAAATATGATCGCACAAACCGAGCACATCTTGCCCTTCGTGCGACACCAAAATGATACCGGTATCCTCTTCGTCGCGGAGGTCCATCAGGTGACTACTCAATTTTTGACGCAAATGTGCATCGAGATGACCAAATGGTTCGTCGAGCAGGAGGTAAGTGGGCTGATCTGCAATTGCACGCGCAATGGCCACGCGTTGTTGTTCGCCGCCTGAGATGAGGTGCGCTTTGGTGCTTCCTATTTCTTTGAGTCCGAAAAGACGCAGGAGTTTTTGCACGCGCTTATCCCTTTTTTCATAGGGCCAATGCAAAATTGCTTCTCGGATGTTCTCCTCAACTGTATGATACGGATCGAGCTTGAAATCCTGATTGACAATTGCTACTTTTGAAAATCCAGGCACTAACAAATGGCGAACAGGTGTTTGTAGCTTGCCATCTATCCAAATTTCTCCGGCATCGGGGTCTTGTAAACCCGCACATATTTTGAGTAAGGAAGATTTACCAGCGCCACTTTTGCCAACAAGCCCAAGGATTTCACCGCGCCGCACTTGCAAGTGCAGTGTTTTGAGCACCGCTTTTTGGTAATGGAGCGCTATGCTACGCAATTCAATCATCGGATAAGCGCTTTTGGAAAGGCTTTTGAAGCGATGAAAATTCCAGGGATAGGATTGGCCATGGGCTCGTAATCTTTGATGAAAATCCGGACGGTATGCACATCGTTATCATTTGTGTGCGAGCAGTGGTCCACGATACTTTTGGAGGCACCTACGTAAGTAATGGGCTCGGCATCAGAATGAATTTCAAAAATGTGCATGTCTGGAATTTCATAAGAAAAAACCGCATCGTTTTCGTCGTAACCAGCTAAGGTATACACGGTGTCTTTTTTTTCTTGCACCATAGTGACTTTTGAGGTGATTTCTAGTTCGTCTTCCCAATCGTAGCGCAGGTTGTCGGCAGACTCTTTGCCGCCATGTTTTTCATCGGCGAGTTCTTGTGAAAACAGCTCATTGAGCAAATGGATGTGGATTTTACAATTCATCTTCGGTGTTTTTTTTCTCTACTTCATTGACTTTAAAAGCAGAAGGGATGAGTTCCGGCACGAGTTTCATGACGATAGGAAGCAGTAGGCTGCCGCCTGGTAAAAGAAATAAAGCTAAAGAAGGCATGGTTTTCAGGATGTCGTAAAATTGATCTTTTACCTGTTCTTTTTCTTCGGGGCTGAGGTCTTGTTTGGTAGATTTGTGCAAGAGAGCCATGAGTTCTTTGCTCTCTCGCATTTCGGTCAGCAAGCGATCTCTGTTGCGACCAATAATGCGCAACCATCTTTTGGTGGTTTCTTTGAAGGCAAAACTGGCTTCGGTAGATTGCTTGTAAACCAATAACTCATCGGGTCCGCTTTGTGCTATAAAAGCCAAACACATTTCTTCAGATAAAAGCA
>JBIKZM010000236.1:0-2968 GCA_044354735.1 Crocinitomicaceae bacterium | reverse complement strand
AGCCAATAATTGCATTCTCCGGACGCGCACTTTCTGTGTAGAAATTTGGATTGATGATGTACACTCCACCAATTTCGTGTAGCCAAACATTGCGGTAAATGCCCGCATGGTAATAAAAATCGAGATCTTTGAGCGGTTTTCCGGGCGGAACAGTGGGGTCTTCACGGTTGTCTAGAAATACTTCTAACACATTTGCTGAATCTTTGAGCACTTCGGTTAAATCAATTTGAAAGGGCAGGTAACCACCGACGTGAGTACCTACTTCATTGCCATTCAAAATAACTCTTGCTGAATGCATGGCGCCTTCAAATTCTATGCATAAGCGCCTGCCGCTTTGTAAAGGATAATCAAAGCGTTTGCGGTAAATGACCTCACCTAGAAATTGTGATTTCATCACCATTGGTTCGAGTTTTGGTGAATGCGGTAAGGAAACTACCGAAACGGGATCCGATGGGCGGGCTTGAAATTCCCAATTGTCGTTGAACAATACTTTTTTGAGTTGTCCAAAAGCGCAAGACATACTCAATACAAAAAGCAAAAAGAAGTGAAATCTCATCAATTGAAAAAGGAAAACTTAATATAAAAAAGCGTCGAGGGCAGGTGAGGGGCGGCCGTTGTCTTGCCAGCAATTGAGTTGGTAGCCACTCCAAGGCTTAGCACCCTGTGGTTCCCAGTAAAAAACACCCAAACACCCGTTATTTGGCACATCTTTGGCTGCGCCGATAGTGGCAATCAAGAGATCTTTGGAATTCTCCACCTGCCAGTAGTCGCCACCGACTTCAACCACCATCACCGGTTTATTGTAGCGCGTCACCATGTCTTGAAGATTGAGGCCCAAATCGGCAATGGTAACGGTGTAGTCGGTACCTAACCAATGTGGGTAATAGGACGCGCCAATGATGTCGAACTGCGCGCCATTTTGTGTCATGAGGTCGTAGAACCAGCGAAAACGCCCGTTGTCATTGCCTTGATCGATGTGCACAATGGTTTGGATGCTCGTATCGCTGTCTTTCACCGCCTGATGACCTGTATTGATGAGCTGCGCAAGTTGCTGCGGGTTGTCGATGTGTCCTGAGGGCCAAAGCATTCCGCTCGGAATTTCGTTGCCAATCTGAACCCACTTGGGCGTCACGCCCGCTTGTTTGAGTAAGTTGAGTGTGTATTGCGTATGGGTATAGAGTGAATCTTGTAAGGCGGCAAATGAAACATTGGCCCAAGTGGCGGGTTTGGTTTGGTGTGCGGGGTCAGCCCAGGTGTCTGAATAATGGAAATCAATCATGACATCGAGCCCTTTTGCTTTGGCGCGAACAGCCATTTGAGTAGTTTCTTCAGGGCTGCAGTGCCCACTTATTTTGTCGTTGTTCGGGTGCACAAACACACGCAAACGCACCGCATTGATACCTCTTGCCATTAATAAATCTAGGCAATCTGAGGGGTTGCCATTTTCATCGTAAAAGACATAGCCCGTAGCTTCCATTTGGGCAAGCCAGCTGATGTCTGCTCCATTAAAAAAAGTTGTTGGCGCAGGCGGAGTGGGTGGTTTGGGCTTTGGTTTCTCTTTACAAGCAAGTAAAGTCAAGGAGACAAAAAGTAAAACAAGGAGGTGGAGTTGCTTGGTCATTGTTCAAATCGAATCTTTAGTGAATTGACTTTCATTTGGTCTTTGAAAAGATAAATATCGCTAAAATGTTTGTGATTTGGCGCATCGGGTTCTGCTTGCTGCTCTAGGCAAATGCCAGAGTAGCGATGATAGTCCTGACCTTCTTTTCCTTGAAAATCAACCTTACCACCTATGTAAACCTGCAAAAAAGATTGGTTTGTCGAGAAAGTCAATTGAAATCCGTCTGCGGCTATAAGCCTTGCCTGCTGCTGCTGCTCTTTGTTCAAAACAAAAGCGATGTCTAGCTGTGGATACTGATGGAAATCTGAAAGTAAAAGTGGTTCCTTTGGGTCTTCATTTTGAGCAATTCTTTGGATCTCACCCGAAGGTATTTTCTTTTGATTGAGTTCCAAATACCCTTCAGCACAAACAAATGATTGCGCATCTAAAATACTGCCCTGATGCCCATTCGGATTGAAGTAGCCGTGTTGTGTAGGATTGGCAATGGTGTCTTCAAGCGCCCTACTTTTGATTTCAATTTCTAAGGCCGAATTTGTTAAAGTGTAGCTTACTTGACAGTTCAACATCCCGGGTAAATTGAATTTTTCTTTTTCTTGGAGTTCAAAAGTCACAGCCGGATACGGTGTGTCTTTTGTTTCTTTAAGTGTCCAGTTGTGATTAGAAAAACTTTGCCGTCCACCATGTAAAAGATGAGCACCTTCATTGGCTTCAAATTGCCAGAAATGAGCCCCCCATGGAATGCGCGCGTTGGCAATTCTACCCGCAATAGGGCCAATGATGGCACCCATGTAAGCATTGCCCAAAAAATCAAATGTGTGTTGATAGGAAGTCCAGTCTGGATAACCCAACACGACATCGCGCTTTTTGAAACCAGGTACATCGACCACAAAACTTTGGAGGGTGGCGCCAAATGAAAACAACGAAACCGTTGCGTTGGCATTTGATAAAACAACCTGATAGATGGGTTGGCCGTCTAATTCAGCCTTTAAATCAATGACTTGAACACCTGAGCTCATTTTATACTTATTTCGTTCTCAAAAATAAGCAATTTGCTCATGCTAGAGGGATTTCTACTTACTACCTAATGCAGATGCCAAATCAGCCATCAAGTCTTGCGGATCTTCTACACCTATACTCAAACGAACCAATTTTTCTGTGATATTCATATGCAATTTATCAGCAGGTGGAATGTCGACGTGTGTCATGGTGGCTGGGTGCTCGGCTAAACTTTCTGTAGAACCTAAGCTAACGGCTAATTTAAAAAGCTTCAGTTGATTGAGAAAAGCAAATGCAGTTTTTTCATCGCCTCTGATGTCAAAACTGATCATAGCGCCCGGCCCTAGGCAT
>JBIKZM010000034.1:0-8959 GCA_044354735.1 Crocinitomicaceae bacterium | reverse complement strand
TAATCTTTGCGTCGTGTTTTGGTATAGTAAAGCACACGAATCAGGATTGTCAAAAAGAAGAGGTTCATGCCCAAGCGCAGCAGTAGTCCGTAGAAATCTTCACTGAACCAAGTAATGGTGTTGGGAGAGATGGCTTTTTTGAGTGGGAGCAGTAAAAATAAGTCAGTTAGCATGGTTGATTTTGTTTAAAAAGAGAAGCTTCTTCTTGAAGCGGTTGAATTTGAGCACTTCTTCACCGTAGATTTCTACACTGCCTATGCAGTACTTAGAAAGCCGGTAAGGCCGAATGCGTTCCTTTTTCATGAGTTGATAAAATGGCGCATTGCGGTCTAGTGATTCTTGTTTGAGTTCGGCAATTACTAATTGGTTGAAATCGCGTTTGACGTCGCCCATATGAAAATTGATGTTGAAGTCAAGGGTGAGGCGCTCTTTGTTTGTTTTAGAAACAAGGGTGATGCGCTGAAAGGCATTCCACATGGTTGGTATGAGCTGTGCGTCTTCGTTGAGTTGACGACCCAAAAAATCGCGTTCTTTTTCGTCCTGAAGCTCATTGAAATCATTGGTGAGTATCCTGCGCTTGTCTGTCCGGCCTTTGATTTTGTGCTTGATTTCTAAAAAATAGATGTTGGACTCAACGTATTTACGGATCCGCACTTTATAGCGGTCGGCCTTGCCGTTGTGGTGGTCTCGAAAAAAAGAAAAAGATGCGTCGTCAAAATAAAGACTTTCGTAATGTGGCATCATAGTGCCTTCTACTTTGAGTGCGCGGTAATCGGCCGCCAAAATGGGCAGAAAACGGAGTAAGTCGTCTTGGCGAAAGGCAAACTTGGTGTCTATGCGGTTCATGAGGTTGACGTCGGCCATTTCTCGGAGGTCAATGGGGTCAAACTGCTCGATTTCTGTCTTGATATTGTTCATCTATGTTTTCCAAAAATAACAATTTCTTAGCTGATTGCTTACATTTGCTTTATGAAGTTCAAAATTCTCTTACTCGGCTCAGGTGAACTCGGAAAAGAGTTCGTTATTGCAGCCAAGCGCTATGGGCAAACAGTCGTGGCAGTCGATAGTTATGCCGGGGCTCCTGCGATGCAAGTAGCCGATCACTTTGAAGTCATCGATATGTTAGACGCAGCTGCGCTCGATAAGGTTGTAGCTATGCACCAACCCGACATCATTGTGCCGGAAATTGAAGCCATTCGTACCGAACAATTTTATCAATACGAGGCGCAAGGAATCCGCGTAGTACCGAGTGCCAAGGCAGCTAATTTCACCATGAACCGCAAAGCGATCCGCGACTTAGCAGCAAAAGAAGTAGGGGTGCGCACCGCGCCATATCGGTATGCTACCAACTTAGCCGAACTCCAGGAAGGCGTAGCATTTTGCGGTTACCCGTGCGTCGTCAAGCCATTGATGTCGAGTTCTGGAAAAGGCCAGTCGGTGATCAGATCCGAGGCCGATGTCCAAACCGCGTGGCAGTATGCCATGGAGGGTTCTAGAGGCGACCTCAAGGAAGTGATCGTCGAGGGCTTCATCAATTTCGATTACGAAATCACGCTTTTGACAGTAACCCAGCAAAATGGCCCCACGCTTTTTTGTGCGCCTATTGGCCACCGTCAAGAGCGCGGCGATTACCAAGAGAGTTGGCAACCCATGCCAATGAACCCCGCACATCTTGCCGAGGCAAAAGACATGGCTGCAAGGGTTACTGCCGAACTAGGGGGCGCGGGTATTTGGGGAGTAGAATTTTTCATCACGCCCGAAGGCGCCTATTTCTCAGAACTTTCTCCGCGTCCGCACGACACCGGAATGGTCACGCTTGCAGGCACACAAAACCTCAATGAATTTGAACTCCATGCCCGCGCTGTGCTCGGCTTGCCTATCACTGAAATCCGTCAACTACAAAACGGTGCGAGTGCCGTTGTTTTGGCTATTCAAAATAGCGAATCCGCACCGAGTTACCTCGGGCTCGACAAAGTGTTAGAAGACCCGAATGCAGAAGTGAGGATCTTCGGAAAACCCACAACCCGACCATTTCGCCGCATGGCTGTAGCCTTGACGTTTGGATCCGAAAGTGTGGAAGATTTGGTCGAAAAAGCTAAAAACCATGCAACCAATATTCAACTAAAATAAATTTAGACATGAGATCTTATTTATTTCTTCTTTTTTCCTTTTTGTTCTCCCTTAGCTCGAGCGCTATCGAACTGCGTTATCACCTCTCGATGCCGCAACCCAATTCTCATTATTTTGCCGTCAAGATCGATGTAGAGAAAAACGACCAAACCACCCAAGAATTTAAACTTCCGGTCTGGACGCCTGGGTCTTATTTGGTGCGGGAGTTTGCCAAAAACCTCAATCAAGTCAAGGCCATTGATGCCAACGGCAAGGCGCTAACGGTCAAGAAAAAAACCAAAAATGCTTGGGAAATCGACTGTGCAGGCGCTGCATCTTACACCGTTTTTTACGAAGTGTATGCGTTTGAACTTTCTGTGCGCACGCCGTTTTTAGACAATACGCATGGCTTTGTGCCGGGTGCTGCGGTGTTTATGTACACCGAAAATAGCCGCAACCAACAAGGGGTTGTGAAGGTCTATCCGCATCAATCTTTCAAGAAAGTAAGTACCGCTCTCATGCCGATTGATTTCAAGGCCGATGCAGGGGTTATGGATAAATCCGAAATTGGCGTCCAGTCTTTTATTTTCAAAGATTACGACCAGTTGGTAGACAGCCCCATTGAAATTGGAAATCAAACAGAATTTAGCTTTACCGCTGCAGGCGTCAGGCATCGGGTCGCGATGTATGGGGAGGCGAATTACGATGTAAGTGCACTGCAACGCGACATGGCTAAAGTGGTGGGGGCCGCAACGGCTGTGTTCGGCAGCAACCCCAACCAAGATTATCTTTTTATTGTGCACAACGTTTCTGACGGTCAAGGCGGCCTCGAACACATGAATTCTTGCGTTTTGAGTGTGAGCCGCTGGTCTTATTCGGGTTCCAATTACATTGGCTTTATCAATTTAGTGGCCCACGAATATTTCCATCTTTGGAATGTCAAGCGCATTCGACCGATTGAATTAGGCCCTTTCAATTACGATCAAGAATGCTACACGTCATTACTATGGGTCATGGAAGGCATTACGTCTTACTACGATGAGTTACTGCTTTTGCGCTCCGGATTCTATACCAAAACTGAATTCCTCAATAAATTACAATCGCAAATCAATTACGTCGAAGGATCGCCAGGTTCGCGTGTTCAACCTGTTGCTCACGCCAGTTTTGATGCCTGGATCAAAGCGTACAGACCTAACGAGAACTCCGGCAATACAACCATGACCTATTATTCGAGAGGTGCTGTTTTAGGCGCCGTACTCGATGCGTTCATCATTCAAAAATCGAAGGGCAAGCAAAGCCTAGATGGATTCATGCAATTGCTCTACAGTAAGTATGCGCTCGAACAAAAGCGCGGTTTTACCGAACAAGAGTTTGAATTGGAGTTGTCTAATTATTGCGCTGAGGATATGCGCTCCTTTTTTACCAATTACGTCAATGGCACGCAAATTATCCCTTACCAAAAGTATTTTGAACCAATGGGCATCAAGGTACTGGATCAGACCAGTACCCTTACCAATTTTGGCGCAGCCCTCGAGGCAGGCGAAGTACTCAAAGTGCGCACCGTGCGCAGTGGCTCAGCAGCAGAAGATGCGGGCATTTGTGTTGGGGATGAAATTTTAGCTTGCGATGGCTACAGAATTGATAAATCTGCACTTGAGAACAAGTATAATAATCTTACTTCGGGTTCATCTATCCAACTTCTTATGGCCCGTGATGGCAAAATTTTTACGGTAAATTGCGCCATGAAAACCTTTGCCAAACCACAATTTTCACTACAAATCAAGGATGCAAATGCGCCACTTCTTCTTTATTGGCTTCGTTAGCCTACTCGCTCTTGCGCTGCAGGCTCAACCGGTCAAAAACATTCAGATTCCGCCAGTTGCAGCCAAATATGCCTTCAACGAATGCGAGCCCTCTATTGCCATTAACCCGCGCAATCCGCAAGAAATTTCTGCCGGAACCGTTTTGCAGGGGTATCATTCTTCTGCAGATGGCGGCCAAACTTGGAAATCGAGTGCTTTAAAAAGCCCTTTTGGTGTTTACGGCGACCCTGTTCTGCAATACGATAACAGCGGTCGTTTGTACTACTTTCACTTAAGTAACTACAGTAAAGGAAGTCACCTCGACCGTATTGTGTGTCAGGTGGCCGACAAGCCGGGTCAGTTTTCAAAAGGATCTTTTCCGAAGCCCAACGGCACAAAAGTACAAGACAAACATTGGGTGGTCATCGATCCGAAAACGAATGTAATTTACATGACCTGGACGCAATTCGACGCCTATGACTCTGCCGACCCCAAAGACACCTCCATTATTGTTTTTTCAAAGAGTTTAGACCGAGGGTTAAGTTGGTCGGAGCCAGTGAGGATTTCTAAATTTGGTGGCGATTGCCTCGATGGCGACAATACCGTGGAGGGTGCAGTTCCTGCACTGGGCCCCAATGGAGAACTTTACGTCTGCTGGACCGGCCCGCGTGGCATCATGTTTCAAAAGTCAACAGACGGCGGCCTCACCTGGCTTTCAGAAGAACGCAAACTTGCAGATCACATCGGCGGTTGGGACATCCAAATCCCCGGCATCTACCGCGCCAACGGTCTGCCATTTTTGATGTCCGATTTGAGCGGCGGGCCCCACAACGGAACCCTCTACCTCAACTGGTGTGACCAACGCAATGGCACCGACAACACCGATGTATGGTTGCTCAAATCTACCGACGGCGGTACTACTTGGTCGGCGCCTATTCAAGTGAATCAAGACAAAGAAGCCAAGCATCAATTCCTGACCTCTATGGCAGTAGACCCCGTGCGCGGCGACCTTCATTTTGTATATTATGACCGCAGGCGCTTCAGCGACAACCGCACAGATGTCATCTGGACAACAAGCACCAACGGCGGCCAGACTTTCAAAGAACAGCGCATTTCTACACAGCCGTTTGTGCCAAGCCCGATGGTTTTCTTTGGAGATTACCTTGGTATAGCAGCCTATGACGGGCGCATCAGGCCTATTTGGCCACGCATGGACAACGGTAAAATCACGCTTTGGGTAGCGCTCATCGATTTAGATTAAGCGCTAATGAAGGCCCTTCCAAAGTCTTGGCAGCAAGCGTTGAAGAATGCGCTTCAAAAACCCTATATTGAAGAGTTGACACAACATGTTGAGCAGGCTTATCACGAGAAACCCGAAACTATCTTTCCGCCAAAAGAGCAAATTTTTAGAGCCTTTGAACTTTGCCCTTGGGAAGATGTAAAAGTCGTCATTCTAGGACAAGACCCTTACCCGACTAAAGGGCATGCCAATGGTTTGTGTTTTTCTGTTGCGGCAGATGTAAAACCGCTACCGAAAAGCTTGAATAATATTTTCAAAGAAAGAAAAACGGATCTTCAAATACCCGATTTACCAAATGGCAATCTGGAACACTGGGCCAAACAAGGTGTGTTGTTGCTCAATTCGGTGCTCACTGTAGAAGAAGGGAGCCCTGATAGCCATAAAAATTGGGGTTGGGAGCAATTTACAGATGCCGTCATTGCGCAAATTGCCAATGAAAAAACAAATATTGTTTTCATGCTGTGGGGAGCGAAAGCCCAAAAAAAAGCAAGTCAGATTGCTGCTTCAAAACACTTGATTTTAAAAGCAGTACACCCTTCGCCTTTAGCCGCTCACCGTGGATTTTTTGGTTGCAAGCACTTCAGCAAAACAAATGCATTTTTACGCATGGTGGGTGCGTATGAAATTCAATGGTAATTCCGTACTTTTGCATTGATGATTCAAAACGATTTATTTCTACGCGCGCACCGTGGTGAGGCCATCGAGCGCTATCCAGTATGGCTCATGCGTCAGGCAGGCCGAATCCTCCCAGAATACCGCGCCGTCAGAGCCAAATTATCGGGTTTTAAAGAATTAGTAGAGACACCTCAATTTGCTACTGAAGTTACTATTCAGCCCGTAGATTTATTGGGTGTAGATGCCGCCATTATCTTTTCGGATATTTTAGTGATTCCGGAGGCTATGGGTTTGCCTTATCAAATGATTGAGCAAAAAGGCCCCTGGTTTGAAAACACCATTCGCACACAAGCACAGCTCGATCAGCTCGACGCCCAAATCGATGTGCAAGATCGTTTATCGTATGTTTTTGAAGCTTTGAAGCAAACCAAAGCAGGCTTGAATGGTCGGGTTCCACTCATCGGTTTTGCAGGTGCTCCCTGGACCATCCTCTGTTATATGGTAGAGGGCCATGGCTCCAAAACGTTCAGTGAATCAAGAAAATTACTCTATACACAACCACTACTCGCGCACCAACTTTTACAGCGCATTACCGACGTCACGATCGCTTATCTGAAAGGGCAAATTGCAGCCGGAGCCGACGCGCTTCAGTTGTTTGATTCTTGGGCGGGCATACTCGGTGAAGACCAATACCGCGAGTTCGGTCTGCGTTATATCCAACAAATTTGCGCTGCCTTGCAAGAAGTGCCGCTCACGGTTTTTGCTAAAGGAGCTGTTGTCTCATTGCCAGAAATAGCACAATTACCCTGCACCACCATTGGCCTCGACTGGAATATGTCGGTGCCTGTGGCACGAAGTTTGGTTCAGGAGCAAAAGACTTTACAAGGCAATTTAGATCCTTGTGTGCTCTATGGTAGCGCACAAATGATTGAGCAAGAAACCAAAAAAATGCTCAATTCCTTTAAAAGTCAAAGACATATTGTAAATTTGGGTCACGGAGTCTATCCCGATATTGATCCAGAAATGGTCAAAGTATTTATAAATACCGTCAAAAACTATGAAATTACAAACCACGCCAATTCGTAACATTTTAGTTGCTTGTTCAATTCTCTTGCTCACACAAGGTGCTTTTGCTCAAAAGGGCAAAAAGACCAATGAGAAAGAAATCATCAACATTACTTTTGAAGGTGCTTCCGAAGACCTCACCGAACTCAACGGCATAGATGCCGCTGGAAAAGGCATAAGCTCCCCAACAGAACTCAAAGCCGATTTGTTTTCCAAATCTGCAACTGGTGACATCGCTGTGCCAGCCAATATCTACGGCTCAGAAGAACCCACCACAGAAAACGGAGGCAATGTTTATGCCGGAATTGTAGCCTACAAACCAGGTAAACTAGCAGGAGAGCGCTCTTATATCACCATTCAGCTGGTGCAAGGTAAAGAACCCGTTACCCTCAAAAAAGGCTTGACCTATTGTGTTGAATACGCCGTTTCGCTCGGTGAATCTTCCAAATTTGCATGCAACAACCTAGGCGTATACCTTTCTAAAGACAAACCAGGAAACGGCGAAGCGGGCGCTATTTATATGGCCGGCGACCACGTCATGAAAGCACAACTCAATAAAGTCTACAACGGATTCTTCGGTTGGGAAAAGGTTTGCAATACTTACACCGCTAAAGGCGATGAAAAATACATCACCATCGGTAACTTCGATCTCAATGACAAAACACAATTTCAAGCCGTTAAAAAACCAAAAGACGCTGAAGCAGATCCGCTAACACACGCTTACTACTACATAGACAACATCATTGTTCGTTTGGTAGACAGCCCAACGGAGTGTGCTTGCTTCAACGCCAAACCACCAAAAATCGAAGATGGTTTCAGTACTTTAGTTTTTGACAAAACACCAGAAATCAACGACAAAATGACCAACGACAAGAAAATCGCTGCTCAAACCATTTATTTCCGTGCAGGTAAAACTTCGCTTACAGAAAACGCGCGTGCAAACCTCGATTTCATCATTGCACAAATGAATACCAATGTGGCCCTAAAAATTGAAGTTGAAGGACACAACGATGGTCTTGAGATCAAAGCGGGCGCCGAAAACGAAGACTACCTCGATATGGACCGCAAACGCGTTGCAGCAGCCGTTAAATACTTGGTAAACAACGGAATTACCGAAGACCGCATTGTCAAGTCCTACAAATCCGACAGCGTTCCAAGTACTGAAATCAGCGAAGACGACGACCCAGAAGTCAAAGACGCTAAAAACCGCAGGGTTGAATTTAGAGTGAAACTATAAACCTTACTGAGTAAGCAAACTCAGCATTGATAACTTATAAAAAAACCGCAGGTGCTCTTGCGGTTTTTTTTTTGTGTTCACAATTTCAGAAGAGATCAGTTTAAATTCTTCAAGAAAGGGTAGAGCCGTTGCGTAGGTAGGCCCATCACGTTGGTATACGAACCCCGTATTTCCACAACACCGATATGGCCAATCCAGTCTTGAATACCATAAGAACCCGCTTTGTCCATGGCTTGGTGCTGCTCTACATAATGAATGATATCAGCCAGCTTGAGCTCTTGAAAGCGCACAGTGGTGCAGTCTACAAGTTGGTGCTCTCCACTGCTGTCTTTGATGACAACCCCAGTGTACACCTCATGGCTTTTTGCGGATAGTTTTTGAATCGTTTCAATGGCTTCGGCCTTGCTAGACGGCTTACCCAATACTTCTCCGTTCAGGTAAACAATGGTATCTGCACAAATCAGCTTTTCCCCAGGCGCTACTTGTGGCCAAATGGCGGCAATTTTCTTTCGGCAAATAGACAATACAAGCTCTTCAGGGCTCAGGGTAGGGTCAAAAGATTCGTCTGCATCGGCCGTTAGTACACGAAAATCAAATCCGAGTTCTGTTAATAAAGCTTTTCTTCTTGGTGAGGCTGATCCGAGTACGAGTTGCATCTTAAAAATATAAACAAGTCAAACCCAGAATGAGCGCAATTGTCGGCAGCAAGCGAAAATATTTGGCTAGCATATTTGGCGCCAAATAATAAGCCACAAACCCCAACAAAAATAAGCCCTCTAGCAGACTCAAAACAATTGTTGTATATAAACTAGGAAGTGAAAAATCAGAAAT
>JBIKZM010000235.1:0-3003 GCA_044354735.1 Crocinitomicaceae bacterium | reverse complement strand
GCTCGCGTCGTGTACCACAATGCCATCGCTGTAATAACTCGTAATGAGGTAAGCGCCTTTGACATGCACGTTATGCGGAATTACAGAAGTGCCTTGCGCATTTTGTACGCGATCGAGTTCTTGAATTTGCTGTAAGTTACTGATGTCATAGGCGGCTACATATGCGCCTGAAATTTCATCGGTGGTGTAAACAACGCTTCCATCTGCACTTGGCCAAATGTTGTGGGTAAATAAGTTTGGCGTTGGATGCGTAGCTAAAAGTACCGGGTTGGCATGGTCAGATACATCTACCACGCAAAAATAACCTTCGTAAATGTGTCCGGTGTAGAGCGTATCGTTGCGTTCAAAACCATCGTGTATATAAGAAATATCAAAAACACCAACTTCAATAGGTTGCATGGGGTTGGTATTGAGGTCTAGGATAATGGCGCCGCCTTCGCCTCTGTTCGCGCCAAAAATGTATGCGTAGCCACTCGAAGAGGTGAAACAAGTGTGTGCGCTTTGCCATGGATTAGAAACCGGCCCGGTGTAAAGTGCTGTGGGTAAATTGACCGACTGCGGCAAAGGGCTGAGGTCAATGATGAGCAAACCGTCTTCGGCCTCGGTGGTCACGTAGGCGTAGTTGCCATACACACACGGGTCGCGCCAGATGGATTCAGAACCTGCCAACCAAAATACTTCTTGCGGCTGCGCGCCATTGGTAATATCGACAATTGAGGTGCCTTTTGAGGTGCCAACGATGGCGTATTCATTGCCGAGCTCATCGGTATAACCCCACACATCATTGAGGTTGGCACCGTGCAGCGCTTGGTAATCGATGTGAGAAAGTGAATCGATAGAGAACTGACCCCATGCAAAGGATTGGTACAACGCACAAAAGGTAAAAACAACAAATTTGAAAGACCTCATAACTATTGACGGATGAATTTTTGAGCATAAGTACCACTTGGTGTTTGAATCTCAATCAGATAAGTTCCAGAAGGATACTTACTCATATCTATGAAACTTTCTGCAAAATCAGTTGTGGCATGCATTTGCTCTTGATAAAGTGGGCGACCAGTTAGATCAAAAATGCTTAGGATCGCTGCGCCATTGACCTGACCACTCAATTCTATGGTGGTAAGGCCCTCTCCTGGATTAGGATAAACAGCAATTTTTGGCGCCTGCGTATTTTCCGGTACATCGAGTGTAAAACCAACCGTAAAATCATAGCGATGGAAATGACCGAAATCACCAGGAAAAAATTCGATATAGCTCCCTCCTACTTTGCGCAAGCGCATTTGCCCGGAGGTCTCGCCCTCTACTTGTGCAGAATACCAAAAAGCCAAACCGTCGTGATCGGTGTCTTCGATGATGATGGAGTAACAACCCGGTGCTAAATCAAAGGTGTCTTTGTATTGTGTAGTATTTTGAAGGTTAGTGCGTTCAAAAATGACTGTGCCGGCATGATCGAGCAATTGATAGCTATTTTCTGTTGCTTTGTTGTTGGTCGTGAGCCAAATAAAGAAGGGGCCGTCGATGCGTTCTGGCGCATCGTATTTGACAGTCTTGAGGCTATTTTGATTGTATTCATCTGGGCCAATAATTCCGTTGACATCGGCAACCCAAGTGGTAAAGGTATAGGAGCTGTCTTGCTCATACCACCAGTTCATGTCGGCAACTGGTATTTCTACAACGGTTTGTTCTAAAAACCCAAGATTGCCTGTCCAGTCAAAGACCAAGTTTGAACCGTAGTCGAGCCAACAGAAGATGCGGCAAGACGTGAGCGGCTGAGCCCCTGTATTTTTGAGGACAATACGCGGGTTTTGACACGACGGATTCCATTTCGAATAGTACTCATAATTATTTGGATTGAGCACATCGACAATGGCTGCATCGTTTTGGAAATTGGGTGCAGAATAAGAAATGAGGTCGTAGGCTGCAATGTAGTTTCCGCCCGCCTGACCTGGGTCTGTGGTAGGTACGGCATTGACTGCATAATCTAAAGAAACGGTATCTCCGGGCGCAACGTAAGGCGTGAGTTCAAACTCAAATTCTTTGACTAAATCACCGGGGCACCAGCCTTCGCGTGCATAGGGCCAAGTGCCGCCTTGGCTGATATTCGGGTTGTCTCCGCAGACCATCGCATCCCAAATGCTCCAATTGAAGCGCGGCACGCCATCTACTTTGATTTGGTGGCTATTGTTCACCCATTCGCAACAAGCGTAGTCGCCGACTTGGCCATGGCCAGACATGCGGGTCTTGATTTTGAAAGTTTCGGCGGTATCACTGAGCACGACAGGTTTGGCTTGCAGTACGGCGTCGGCGGCCATTTGCCCGAAGTTATACGATTTGAATTCAGACCAAATAGGCTCACGCTTGATGACATCGCGTGGCGGAATACCTTTGATGAAGGCGAACTTCAGATCGATGAGCTCCTGGGTGTTGTGGGCAGCGAGGTCAACCAAGCCTTGTAAGTATTGCTGGTAATCTGTGACGTCGTAAATCCAGGTGAAGCCATTGGGTCCGAGGTCAAACTGAATGCCGTAGGGCGTAATGTAGCGCGCGATTTCGACATCGTGGATGAGCTCAAAAGGCGGATTGTAAACCGTTAAGGCTTGATTTTGAAAAGACTGGGTTGTGGCAATCGGTGCGCTACTGATGAGCTGACCATTCAAATCATAGGAATTGGTATTTCCTGCAGCGAGCCCAATATAGGTCTGGACCAATTCAAAATGGCGGTGCAAAGGCGCTTGCTCAAAAATAACAACGGGCTCTTTGAGTTGGAGTTGTGTTACTGTATTGATAGTCGGGTTCGGCGCCACATTGCCTTGACCAAATTGAATTAAAGGCCGTTGGTTTTGGATGCTTTGCCCTACGAATTTAGTGTTGTTGGCTTTGATCATGCCCCACTCTGAAGGCATAAGCACGTGGTCGTTAGGGCCAAGGTCACGGGCATATTTGACATTATCGAAGTCATGATAGAGCACCAAACTAGGCCAATTAGGGTGCGTGGCGTCTATT
>JBIKZM010000033.1:0-9081 GCA_044354735.1 Crocinitomicaceae bacterium | reverse complement strand
TACATCGTGCTCACTCAGCATGATTTCTACACTCAATGGAATGAAGCCAACGGCCATAACGGTATCGGCGCTGAGGTTAATTTGCGCATTGAAAAATCCGTCTTGTTTCTCATTTGTGTCGCTATTGCTGTAGATGCCAAATAGCGTGAGTTGGGTGGGTTGTTGGGCGTTCATCACAAAATTAGAAATACGCTTTCCCTGTAAATCAAAAGTGTAATCTTTTAATCCTGCTTGATTGATTTGATAGACGTGTAGGTTTTTAAAGGTTTTGCGCATGCGAATTCCTTGGTTTTCTACTGCACTCATTTCAAGCACACCTATCAAAAAATCGCCGTTGTCTGTGACGAAATAATCTTCTATAGAACTGAGGTTGGCGTCAAACGGGAGGTTGTATTCGCCGCTAGTCAGCGCTGTCAAGTCCTGATCAAAAAGCTTGTAGCCGTAGGTGTCTACGCCATTGCGCTTGCCGGGTATTTGGTAATAAGCTACAAAATATGCTTGGTTGGGTGCTTCAATCAGGCTGAACGTTGGTTGTGCATTGGGGCGGGTATCGATGTAGGTGAGAATTTCTAATTCTTCGACCACATTAAACTCGGCATCAAGGACCTTCACAAATAATTTCATTTCCTTGCCATCTCTATCGGCAATAAAGACAGCATGCCCATTTTTAAGGCGTAAAGTGTGCTGATAATAGCCAAAACCTTCTGGGCTCACGGGTTTGATTTTGGTGCTTGCTACACCATTGAGTTGCTCGTATTGGGTCAGGGTATATGCACTGCTGCCGAGCTGAGTGCTTGCATGGATGGTCGAGAATTGTTGGTTTTCGGCCGGAAGAATGCCAATAAGCGCACCTTTACTGCGTTGAAGACTTCCCCATTCCCAATTTAAGTTTTGAGCCTCCAGCATAAAGGAGAAAGCACAAAACAAGGAGATGAGCAGGCGCTGCAGCATTAATTGACAAGTTGAACCCCAACGTAATTTTCAGGACTGATCAGTTTGAGCTCCGTCTTGATTTGGTCTGAAACTGCCAATTCGTCGATGAATGCATGAACGCTTGCTTTGGTGACGCGTTCGTTTTTGCGGGTGAGTCCTTTGAGTGCTTCGTAGGGTTTTTCAAAGCCTTCGCGTCGCAAAATAGTTTGGATGGCTTCGGCAACAACAGCCCAATTTTGTTCGAGGTCTTGAGCCAATGCGTCTTGGTTGAGCAAAAGCTTACCCAGCCCTTTGAGGGTGGCACCAAATGCAATGACGCTATGGGCGAGTGGCACGCCAACGATGCGCAATACTGTAGAATCGGTGAGGTCGCGTTGGAGGCGAGAAACCGGTAGTTTGGCCGCCAAGTGCTCGTAAAGTGCATTGGCTAAACCTACGTTGCCTTCCGAGTTTTCGAAATCGATCGGGTTGACTTTATGCGGCATAGCCGACGAACCAATTTCTCCTGCTTTGATTTGCTGTTTGAAGTAATCCATCGAGATGTAGGTCCACATATCGCGGTCGAGGTCGAGGATGATGTTGTTGATGCGTTTCATGCAGTCAAAAATTGCTGCAAGTTGATCGTAGTGCTCAATTTGTGTAGTGGTTTGAGAGCGCTCCAAACCGAGGATATCATTGACGAAATGATTGCCGAAAGCTACCCAGTTAGTGTGGGGGTAGGCCACAAAATGCGCATTGAAATTGCCGGTAGCACCTCCGAATTTGGCAGGAAGCTTGAGCGTTTTGAGGTGAGCAATTTGCTTGGCCAGACGCTCTGCAAAAACTTGAATTTCTTTGCCCAAGCGCGTTGGCGAGGCGGGTTGGCCGTGTGTGCGCGCAAGCATTGGGATGTCTTTCCAGTCTTGGGAAAGCGCAACAAGTTTCTCTTGAACAGCTTCTAGTGACGGTAAATAAACCGCTTCAATGCCTTCTTTTAACGACAAGGGGATAGCGGTGTTGTTGATGTCTTGGGAAGTGAGTCCGAAGTGAATGAACTCGAGGTAAGCGGCCAAACCTAAGCCTTGCATTTTTTCTTTAAGGAAGTATTCAACGGCCTTGACGTCGTGGTTGGTGGTTTGTTCTGATGCTTTGATCCAAAGTGCGTCGGCTTGCGAAAAGTTGGTGTAAATGGCCCTGAGCGCAGGGTATTGTTCTTTCGGGAAATCAGATAAATTGGAAATACCACTCTCGACAAGTGCAATCAGGTATTCAACCTCCACCAATACGCGGTAGCGGATGAGTCCAAATTCAGAAAAATAGGCTTGTAAGGGAGCGGTTTTGGATTGGTAGCGACCATCTATCGGGGAGATCGCGGTAAGGGCGTTTAATTCCATGTTGTATCTAAAGCACAAAGATACAACAAGTGCAAAAAATAGAAAAATGGAAAAGCGAATTATCGTAATTTTGCTGCATGCAAGTTTCTAGTCGTTTTTTGAAGTTTCAATGGCTCGTCCTGATCCTGATTTTTTTAGTCGTTTTTGCCGGAAGTTTTGTCCGGATGTCGGGCAGCGGCATGGGTTGCCCAGATTGGCCAAAGTGCTTTGGCAAGTGGGTTCCGCCCACCGAACTCACTGAGCTGCCAGCCAATTACCGTGATGCATACTTGATCAAGCGCCAAAAAAAAGTTGAAAAGTTTTGTGCGTTTTTAGAGAAAATTGGTTTGGGTCAAACTGCTAAAAAAATCAAAAACGATCCAAGCGTTTATGTGGAAGAAGCTTTCAATGCCCGCAAAACCTGGATCGAATACATCAATAGGCTCGCTGGTTTTTTGGCTGGCAACGCTATGCTTTTGAGTTTTGGCTGGCTGTTGTTGTATTACCGCAAGAGAAAATGGCTGCTGCTCACGGGGCTCAATTTAGTCCTCATGGGCTTCGAGGCCTGGTTCGGTTCTATCGTAGTAGCTACAAACCTCGTTCCTTGGACCATCACCGTTCACTTGTTTTTTGCTTTAGTCATCATCGGTTTACAGTTGTATTTTATCCATCAATTGCGTCGGCAAACCAGAACAGATATTCCACAAAATAAATCTTTCCAATTCTTGAGTTGGCTCATTTTAGCGATTACTTTTTACCAAATGTTCTTGGGTACCCAAGTGCGCGAGGCCATAGACGCATTGGTTAAAAAGGGTTACAGCCGCGCCGAATGGATTGAGCAACTTGGCATGCCGTTTTTTATCCACCGCAGTTTCAGTTGGTTGGTTTTGATTTTACTCACTTATTTGTTTTGGCAGAACCGCAAAGTTTGGCACTACAGCCGCATCAATGTCGCATTTTATATCCTAGCGCTCGAACTCCTCACCGGCGTGGCTTTGGCTTATGCCGACATGCCCGGCCTTGTTCAAACCGCGCATTTAGTCTTTGCAACGATCTTACTTTGCGTTTTGCTCATGATGCGTTTTGATGCGCGTGCGCAAAAACTGCAAAGTTAGCCACCTCATTTTGTGGGCCTTAATCAGCGCAGGCATTTTTTAGTATAGCCCTGAACCTCTACAAAATAGGTGCCTGTTGGAAAGTCGGCAATAGAAATCAGGTGTTCGGTTTGGCTGAGTTGCAAAGTTTGCAAGACCCGACCCTGAACATCTCGAACGTTTAAATTTGCGCCAATTAAAACAGGATGAATGCGTACGAGCAGTGAGGCGTCTTGGAGCAAGTTATAGACCTCAAAAAACTCATTTTCTATGAGGTCGGCTTCTGGACTATAAGCCAAACGCCAGGTTTCATTGAGGCGGTCGTTGCCGGCAATGCCCGTAGTGAGATGAAAATAACCATTGCCCACAAACGACATGCAGCCTTTTCTGGGGCTTGCTGCTAAAGGCAGTAGCGGCGTTATTTCAAAGGTGTTTAGGTTGATTTTTTCCAAACTGCTCAGCACGTTGTCATTGATATCGACACCACCAAAAACAAATAGGAGCGTATCTTCTTGTGCACTTCCGATATACATTCGGCTGCCCATGTTGAGTTGAGCGGTGTAGTTACTCCATTGGTCGTTTTGGGCATCATAGCGCCAAGTGTCTGCATTCCATCCGGTTTGCCCCGCCTCATTGCTGCGGCCGCAAGCCACAAACCCATTCGTTTGATTGGCAAAACCAATGCCCCGCCAAATACCTGAAAACGGCAGGTTGCCTAGTTGCTCCCATCCCTGAGTGTCAAAATGAAAGCACCAAACTTCATTGAGTATACCTGATTCATTTCGACCGCCAACCCAATACAAATCTGAGCCGATGACAAAATGCTGCGCCCCTGCGCGGCCTTCGCCGGGAAATTCTGGCATGGGTTCCCACGTATCGGTAAGCGGCGCATAGCGCCAAAAAGTTGTGAAATAATAACCGTTGCAATTTTCTCCACCCAAGATATAGCCCTGCTCTTGGTAACTGAATGCGCTGGCATATTGTCGTTCTTGCCAAATGGGCAGCGGTGCAGCGGTATTCCAAGTGCTATTGTAAGAGTCATAGACAAAGAAGTCCCGGGTGCAACCAAAATCGCTGCCGCGACCCGTGCCACAAAAGTGCAGGCTGCCGATGCTGAATTGTGCGCCGTCGTCGCGGGAAATCCCAGGAAAAGCTGCTTGCTGCTGCCAAAATTGGCCCTTGGCCTCAATAGTCAGCAAGAGCAAAATCAAAAGTAAAACGCGCATCCGCTCTTAACGCAATAAATTACTTTTTAGTATCCTAAAAGGCGGGCGTCCCGGTAAATTTGCGTGTTGCAGGCTTGTGCATCAGCTGCCATTTGTAGTTGAGTTGCACACCGTATCTGAGTGAATTGTTCAGTAAGCTCGGTTGATTGAAGTTCAAACTCAACATGACTTGATGTGCACCAGCCAATTGCCGACCGTAACCTAAATTCAATTGACGGTACCCATAACCTAATAGAAAATGATTTGTATTTCGGTAATAGCTCACTGATGTATTCAGGTGTTGAATCCCTTGGAAATTGTCAAAAATGACCGCTGCATCTAGGCGCTGCAGGCTATCGATTTGAAACGATTTTTGAAGGCCAATATGTAATCTGGCGTTGTTGGTCAGGTAGAATGGCTCCAAACCGTTTGCAATGTACACTTTTGAGGAATAAATTGAATTAACGGCGCTAAATAATTGCCAAGTTTTATACCTAAGTTGAAAACCTAAGTCTAAATCGGCCAATTGATATTTATCTGTAAGGAACTCAATATAAGGTGATTCAAAGCGCATACGATCGTAATTGAGTCCAATTGCAGGTCTGATACTCCAGTTCCGATTCAGTGCAAAATCTCTGCCTAAACTGAGGCCTATTACGGTATTGTTAAACCATTCCATCCCGGTTTGCGTTGTATGGAAACCAAATTTCCATTTGCCCATACTTTGCTGAAAGCGCAGTGCACCTTGGTAATTGGCAGTATAGAGGGAGTTGAAACCAAGATAAGAAAAATTGGTATTCAAGGAGCTCGCTTGATACCCTTCGCCATGCACGCGCGCATCCGAATGATACGCTGGGTTACTGAATTCGAGTTGGTCGGAAGTATTGCTGAATTGTGCCCAGTTGGTGAACGGAAGTAAAAACAACAGCATTATAATTGATTGGATTTTCATAAAGTTTGGTTTTAAATGGAATGAATAAATCTTGCCTTATAGAGACAATAAACGGGGAAGAAAAGTTACACTACACCTTTACCCAACTTTTTACGTTACCTTAGGTTGTGCACAACGCCTTCATGAATTCAGAACCTGACAAACAACTCCTTGTGGCCGCTCAAGCGGGCGAGCGCAGAGCCCAATTGGCTTTGTATGAGTTGTGTTATCCAGTTCTGATTTCGGCAGCAAGGCGCTATTACCACAATACCGACGAACAAATGACGGTGGTCAATAATGCTTACGTTAAAGTCATTGTCCATCTTGAATCTTATCAAACCGGTCGCTTTTTAAGTTGGGTCAAGCGCATCATTTCAAACGAAATCATCGACGAATACCGCCGCAACAAACGCTACAACGAGCTCTATCGCTTCGATGCACCCGTAGAAGAGCGCGGCGCGCCCGACTTTCAGACCGATGCCGTTTTTACCAACGAACAACTCCAAAACCTTCTATTGCAATTGAGCGAGTCAGCCCGGCTGGTTTTCAACCTCTTTGCCATCGAAGGTTACAGCCATAAAGAAATCGCCCAGCACTTGGGTGTCACTGAAGAAACCTCTAAGTGGCACACCAAAATGGCGCGCAAAAAATTACGTGAATTAATTGAACTCACCCATGAAAAACCAAATCACAGATCCGTTGGATAAACTTTTTTCAGGACTCAACAACATTGCCCCAGAGCGCCCAAACCCAGCTTTCGTGCAAGACCTCGAGGCGCGCTTAGATGCGCTCGAGAAAAAACGCCGCAAGCCGCTTTTTGCTTGGTGGATTTTCTCTGCACTAGGTGCCGTTGTATTAGTTGGAACTTATTTTTCATTGGTTCCCACTCGAGTCAAATCAAAAACAAAAGCTACATCATCTTTGTCAATAAGCAACGCTTCATCTTCAACGTCATCATCCATAAATAAGTCGTCTCCTTCTTCAATAAGTAAGGTTTCATCTTCAATTGATAACGCTTCGGCTACTTCAACTTCATTCGCTACTTCGACATCTCTTTCTTCCTCGATTGCAGTACTCTCAACTGAAATTGTTGACCTGCCGCAAGAAACTTATATGATCAACCCAATTTTACTTTCGGACGAGCAAACAAAAGACAGTGCCTTGACGCTAAATCGATTGACACTAACTCAACCCATGCCCGCATTACCACACGAGGCAATGCCAACCAAAAAACGAATCCAACACCAATATGGCTTGCAATTTGGCGTGAGTGGTATTTTCTCGAGTTTTGAGGTGCCCATGAGCAGTCCGTTGTACACAGCAACAGAGTTGAAGCAGTTCAGGGATACACGCGAAATTGGTGAGCGCCAAACCAGTAGTTGGGATTTCAACTTGCGCTATGGGCTGAGTTTAGGAAATTGGCAGCTGCAGACAGGCTTACATTATTTTGAATGGGGTGAACAACTGCAATATGACGTTATTTCGGTAAGCGGAACCAACCGTTATCGCTACCTAAACGTGCCTGTGCTTGTAGGGTATGCCTTCCATCTTGGCAAGGTTCAGCTCCTTCCTTATGCAGGCGCGGCATTCGGCAAATGTCTTTCAACACAAGGCACTTACATTCAGCCACAGGTAAATGGTGTTGCGCTGGTTAATGCCAAACAAATTGCGGGCACTTTTATTGGGCAAATAGAACTCCAATATGCGCTCACCTCTCAATTCAGTGTAACCTGTACGCCGGTTTACCGCCGCACCATGGGTGCACTCATAGACAACGGCTTGGTCGTCAACCGCTATCAGTCGGTGGGCTTACTGACGGGGTTTTTGTTTAAATTTTAAGGCTTCTTAGTGTATAAATTACACTAAGAATAATTAATTGCTACATTTACGTCATAAACCGACGTAACTATGCCAGCAATCATCAAAGGCCTCGGTAGCTACTTGCCGACGCTCCGCATCACCAACCAAGACTTCATTTCTCATCGTTTCTACAAAGATATCGACCAACCTTTTGATGACAGCAATGAAATCATCATTGAGAAATTCAAGGAAATTACAGGTATCCAAGAGCGGAGGTATGCCCAAAAAGACCAAACCAATTCAGATCTTGGCATTTTAGCAGCACAGCGCGCAATTGCCGCAGCAGGCATAGCTGTAGAGACCATCGATTACATCATTTTTGCACATAATTTTGGCGACGTGCGCTTCGCCTCGAATCATTTAGATATGTTGCCTGCGTTGTCGTCGCGCGTGAAGCATGCGCTCGGGATTGCCAATCCAAGCTGCGTGGCCTACGATATGCTTTTTGGTTGCCCTGGCTGGATAGAAGCACTCATTCAGGCCAATCTTTTCATCAAAGCTGGCGCAGCTACCAATTGCTTGGTCATAGGTTCAGAGACGCTCAGCCGAGTTGTAGACCCCCATGACCGCGACTCCATGATTTTTGCCGATGGTGCAGGGGCCTGTATTTTGAGCGCCGGTGCGCCAAATGAAGACAAGGGCATTTTGGCTCATGCGACCCAAACGTTTACCAAAGACGAGGCTTATTTTCTCAACAACGGCCCTTCCTTGAACTCCAAGCACCACATCCACGAAAAATACATCAAAATGCAGGGCCGTAAAATCTATGAGTTTGCCCTGAGCAGAGTGCCTGCAGCCATGAAACTGGCCTTGGATAAAAGCGGTGTGGCCATTGAAGAGGTCAAGAAAGTGTTTATTCATCAGGCCAACGAAAAAATGGATGAGGCCATCATTGACCGCTTTTACCGCCTGTACAACGCAGAGCGCCCCGCACACATCATGCCGATGAACATTCATCTATGTGGCAATAGTTCTGTGGCAACGGTGCCTACTTTGCTCGATGCTGTTGGTCGTGGCGAATACCCAGAACATGAGCTCCACACAGGCGATGTCATTATTTTGGCGTCTGTGGGCGCCGGTATGAACATCAATGCGGTGGTGTATAAATGGTAGTTTTTAAACTTGCATGCCCGCCTGATACAATTTGAGTTCGTCCCAGGTGACTTTTGAACCCAGTTTTTCTTTGAGCGGATTCAAGGACGTGCCCTCAAAGCCCTCAAACATGCGCTCGAGTTCACTAATGCGTTTGGGGTTCATGACGTCGGAAAGTTCTATTTTCTGAGCGCGGATGAGGTAGGCAAAATGGCTATTGATGGTTTGGACAGACAGCTGCCTTTCGCGGGCAATTTGCGTGGTATCGAGTCCTTGCTCAAGTAATTCAAATGTTTTTTCTTGGGTGCTTTTCTTTTCTTTCTTGTCGGGACTTAATTTTTTGGTTGTTTTCAAGAAAGAGTGGTCGTTGTCGTCTGGGTCGTCGAGTAGGGAAGGCACTTGCTTGAGTTCTTGCTTGACAATGGCAATTTTGGACAGTTTATATTGCGTAATTTCTGAGTTCCATACGCTGTTTTTGGTGATTTCGCCTCCTTCGGCAATGGTTTCTATCAGGATGCGTATTTTCTTTAATTGCAAAATGGTTTCGGTCAGGATGTCGTCGAGTTCTTCAAGCTCTTCTGCATAACTTTTTGTTTTGCGGATCCGGCTGAGTT
>JBIKZM010000234.1:0-3029 GCA_044354735.1 Crocinitomicaceae bacterium | reverse complement strand
GACTTGCGGTGCCTTGCATTCTACCAAAATAGCGGCTTCAAATTGTGCATTGTACACCACAACATCCCAGCGCCGCGTAAAGCCGTCGTACTGAATTTGTTTTTCCACAGCAAACTTTTCGAGCGGATACCCCTGATGCAGGTGCAAATAAGAGATGAGGTGTTGGCGCACCCATTCTTCGGGTGTCAGGACGATTTGCTTTTTACGCACCAGACAATTGACAAAAACACGCCCAGCTTTGCTGCTCAGCTTTAATGGAGCAGGCGGTAAATTGAGTGCTTGCAAAAGAGACATTAGATGCCTGGTAGGATAAGATGTATGTCTTTGTATTGAAGGTCAAAAACCTTTCCCAAGACTTCATTGGTCAGGATACCCCTGAACATATATACGCCATTTCTAAAACCTGGATGCGTTCTGATCAGGTCGGGCACGCCGCCGCGCTCACCCATTTCTAGCAAGAGTGGAGAAAGTGTGTTGGAAAGTGCAAAAGATGCCGTTCTAGACACCCGTGAGGCCATATTCGGCACACAATAATGTGTCACATCGTATTTGACAAATGTAGCTTCACTGTGGTTGGTAATGCGAGAGGTCTCAAAGCAGCCACCTTGGTCAATACTGACATCTATGACCACCGAACCTGGTTTCATTTGTGATATCATGTCTTCAGAAACCACGCAGGGTGTTCGGCCAATAGTTGAGCGCAAGGCACCAATAACGACATCGGCTCTTCTGACGGCCTTTGCCAAAACTTTAGGTTGTAAAATAGATGTATATACGCGCTGCCCAAGATCATTTTGGAGGCGGCGGAGTCTGGAGAGCGAATTGTCAAAGATTTTGACAGATGCGCCCAAACCCAATGCTGCTCTGGTGGCAAATTCACCAACAGTACCTGCGCCAAGCACTACAATTTCAGTGGGCTGAACACCTGCAATACCGCCGAGCATGAGGCCTTTGCCTTCTGAAAAAGAAGAGAGGAGTTCGCCAGCTACTAAAATAGAGGTGGTTCCGGCGATTTCACTCATGGTGCGCACGATGGAAAAAACACCTTCTTCGTCACGGATGTAATCCCAAGCGATAGCTGTAATTTTTTTAGTACTGAGTTGCTGTAAAATTTCTTTGGGTTGTGTAGCGATTTGCAGCGCAGAAATAAAGGTTTGGTTACCCGGCATGAGGGCAATTTCTTCTTCAGAAGGCGGAGCTACTTTTAAGATGATGTCTGACTGATAAACGCCTTTGCGGTCGTAAATGATTTGTGCGCCAGCCTCGCTGTATTCGTTGTCTGTGAAGTGAGCGCCTTCACCAGCCTTGCTTTCAATGAGCACCTGATGACCATTGGCAATGAGTAAACCAACAGCCTCAGGAACCAAAGCGACTCTTCTCTCCTGGAAGGAAGTTTCTTTTGGAATACCAATAAGGAGCATGCCTTTTTTTCGACTCACCTCGAGCAGTTCCTCCTTGGGAAGGAGGGCTCCTTGTTGAATTAACGTTTTGAGCAAGTGTGGATCAGTGGTCATAGCGTAGCGTGATTTCTCGACTTTGGTCGGGTTCTATACGAATATACAGCCTAAAGTGCGGTTTTGGCACTATTGCTTCGATTTTTTGTGGCCATTCTACCAAAAAATAAGCGTTTTCATCGAAGAGTTCTTCTAGACCAAGGTTGGGGAGTTCCTGCTCATTTTCAATGCGATAGCAGTCGAGGTGATAGATTGCACCTTTTACAGGGCTGTTATAGTTCTGTACAAGCGCAAAGGTGGGTGATCCTTCAAAGTGTGCCACCCCAGCAGCCATGAGTAAGGAGCTAACAAGCGTTGTTTTACCGCAGCCCATTTCAGCTTCGAGCGCCACAAAACAGGGTTGGGGTAATAATTCCCAAATGTTTTTGGCGACTGCTGACAGGTTTTCTTGTCTTACCCCAGTCCAAAAACCAATGCTTTCACTTGCCATGGTAGGGAATCGCTTGGTTGTCTGACCATGTAAAGAGCTCTAATTTTTCGGTGTCAAAACGGGCGAATGTGTAGTACTGCAACCAGTCTCCGGTATTGATGTAAAGCGCTTTTCCGTGCTTCAAGTGAAGAGGTAGGTGGCGATGGCCAAAAAGATAGTAGTCGTGGTCTTGCTTTTGCGCCAATTCTTGGACGTATTGAAAGAGCCATTCTGCCTGCGGACCATTGTATGTAGCGTCTTTAGCACCGCCATTAGCTCGGCTTCTGCGCGATAAAAAGCTCGCCAAACCAATGCCAAAGTTGGGATGTAGTCTGGCAAATAGCCATTGACACAAGGCACTTCGAAAGAAGCGTTTGAGCACTTTGTATTTGTAGTCTCCAGGGCCAAGGCCGTCGCCATGGTGTAGATAAAATTGTTTGCCTGCGTAGCTAAAGGTATGGGCATCGCTATGCAGCGTCAGGCCAAGTTCTTTTTGAAAATAATCAAACACCCACATATCGTGGTTGCCTTTGAAATAATGAATTTCTATACCCGCATCTGATAGTTCGGCGATTTTGCCAAGAAGTCTTGTGTAGCCTTTGGGCACAACCGTTTTGTATTCAAACCAAAAGTCAAATACGTCGCCCAAAAGATAAATGGCCTTGGCTGTGGATTTGATCTCATCAAGCCAATTGATGAACGCCTTTTCACGAACGGCACTTTTTTGTGCATTAGGAGCGCCCAAATGCAGGTCGGAGGCAAAGTAGAGGTATTTGCGAGACGCAGCCATTAAAAACCAAAAATTTGTTGCAAAGTTTGTTCGAGGGCAGCACCTCTTAAGTTGGTCGCAATGACACGGCCTTCTTTGTCTAGTAAAACCGTAAAGGGGATAGATTGCACGCCGTATAGAACGGCAACTTTGCTTTTCCAACCACCGAGGTCACTGACGTGGTTTGGCCAAACTAATTGGTCTGCCGCAATGGCAGCTAACCATTTGTCTTTGTTGGAGTCTAAAGAGACGCTCATGACCGTAAAACCAGCATCTTTATATTTTTGGTAGTTATGGACAACATTGGGGTTTTCTGCCCGGCAAGGGCCACACCACG
>JBIKZM010000233.1:0-3032 GCA_044354735.1 Crocinitomicaceae bacterium | reverse complement strand
CCGCCAATTAGTAAAACCACCAGACAGTAAATGGCCCATTTAGAGCGAAAAATAGACCAAAGCACCAACCAAATAAGCGTTAGTGCTAGAAAAATTGGATAAGTGAGCCCAAAGAAAGGCAAAGAAGGAATGGTCGCTGGATGGATATAAGGCGCAAGATAACTCACTAACAAGGCAACAAGGCTAAGCGCTGTGGCCAATTTAAAGGGGCTTGAAAGTAGCTTGAAACGCTTTTTAGACATCTTTGCTTTGTTGAAATAAAAAGTCTTTCTCAGCTTTACTGAGCGCATCATAGCCTTTTTTTGAAATCTTATCGAGGATGGTATCGAGTTGTGCTTGACGGGTTTGTTTCTGCGCCCTAAATTGTTCGTCTGTCAGGGGGCGACCTCCTTTTTTGACTTTGAGGTGGCTCTTGTTTTGCCGCAATTTGATTCCTAACCAAGGTCTTGAAAGGCGAATGTGCCAAAATTGTTGAATACTCCAAATACCAAATAAAGCGCCACCTATATGGGCAAAATGCGCAATTTGATCAGCCGTTCCAAGAGAAGAAAGATCTTTTAAAAAGAAAAACACGGCAATCAAGTAAATGCGTATTGGAAAGATGCCAAAAAGCTGCACTTGCAATTGGGGTTGTGAAAACGCTAGCGCCATGAAGATGGCCATGATGGCACCAGATGCGCCCACAACAGAAAAGCTACTGCCTTGAAGCGCAGGGAACAACTGCTGCGCTAATAATTCTGTAAGATTACCTGCCAAACCACCAATGATATACAGATGCAAAAGGCGTTTGGCGCCAAAAAAACGTTCGTAGGTAGCACCTGCGAAATAAAGGAACAATAGGTTTCCGAATAAATGCAAAAAGCCAAAATGAGCAAATAAGGAAGTGAGGAGCGTCCAGGGTTGGAGCAAGATGCTTAGCCGAAAGACAGGTAATGCAAATAAATATTGACTAACGTACCCTTGTGGTAAGCCTTCTAAAAAGCTCAAAATTTGTAGTCTTTCTAGCGCAGTGATCAGTTGTATCAGTGCGAATACACCCACATTGACAATCAAAAGCTTGATGGTCATGCTGCCGCTTCTAAATTGGGCTTTTATCTGTTCAATCAAAGGATTCATCACCAAAAATTTGAACGGTCTTTTTTGTTCCAAACGAATACGAGAATAGCGCCTGCGATGGCGCCTCCGATGTGGGCGAGGTGCGCAACGTTATCGCCCGCTTGGTTCTGAAAAGAAAGGTATAATTCCCATAAAAAATAAGCAGAAACGAGATACTTAGCTTTCACTGGAATGAAAAAATAAAGCCGGAATTCAGTGTTTGGAAAAAGAATGGCAAAGGCGGTCATGATGCCAAAAACGCCTCCTGACGCACCTACCATTGGGGTGATTGATTTTTGCAGGTAGTTTTCTAGGGTGGGTGTCACGCGGATTTGGTTGTCTGTGAGGTAAGTATTGATTTGCCCCACTAAATCGGCATTGAGGTCGACGTTGTGTTTGAGATAGAAATCGAATTGTTCGAGGTTAAATTGCCCGGCAAGCATAGATTTAAGCTGCATGATTTCAATAAAACCGATCATGTTGTACAGCGCAAACGAACCCATTGCACACACGATGTAAAAAATGAAAAAGCGCTTTGCCCCCCAAATGTTTTCTAAGTAAGCACCAAGCGTTACAAAGAGCCACATATTGAAGAAAATATGCAAGAGATTGTTGGTGTCGTGCATGAAAAAATGCGTAACAACTTGGTAGGGCTCAAAAAAAGGCGAGTTGATGTAATGGGCACCCAACGACATTTCAAGGTCTATGCCCTGGCCTTTGAGCACAAAACTCGCTACAAAAAAAGCGATGTTGAGTAGCAAAATATTCTTAGTGACTTGCGGAATGTTCTGAAACATGGTTATAGTTTTTTGGCCAATTCATCAAAGCCCAAGGTGAACATAATGGGTTTGCCATTGGGGGTTGTGGTATGTTGCGGACACTGAAAAAGAGTATCGATAAAATGCTCCACTTCTTCGTGGTGCTGAAGTCGGTAATTTTTGGAACCGATGAGCGCGAGCTTAGCGACAATAAAGTGGGCGATATCTCCGCTTTCAATGTCTGAATAGGTGGCTGCGTCTGTGAGTTCATCAAGACTGGATTCGAGGTCGAGCGAAGAGAGTAGGGAAGGCACTGCCATAATTTGAAGTTGGTCTCCCTCGATCTCAAATGCAAAGCCCAACTGTGACCACAGGCTTTTTTGGCCCTGCCAAGTGAGTTTGGCTTCTTTGGCCAAACTTCTTTCGATAGGAAAGAGCAATTGTTGCGAGGCCAAAGGCTGTGAAACAAAATGTTGAATGAGCTCATCGAAGAGCATGCGGTTTTTGGCGCGTCTGATATCGATGATCATGAAGCCCGATTTAGTGGGGCTGACCAAGTATTTGTCGTGGAGAAGAAACTGTTTGGCGACGGCTTCTTCTTCAAATATTTGTTGATTTCGGGTTGGTGCTTGTTCTTCTATCTGATAAAATTGTTGCCAATCTTCGGGGCTGGGTGGTGTGCTGCCAAATCCTTCTTGTTGTAGTGCAGCACTGAAGTTTTTTGAACCACCATTGCTTGAAACTGCTCGGTGAACAGTACTTTGAAATGGGTTGTATGACGGGTTGACTAAAATTTGAGGCGCTATCGGATCTGATTTCCTGTGCTCCGACGGGACTTCAAAAGCACTTTCTGCTTCGAAGTCTAGGGTGGGAAATATATTGTGTTTACCCAATGCCTGTCTGACGCTGCTCAGTAGAATAGAATAAATAAAGCGGTCTTCCTCAAATTTAATCTCGGTTTTGGTCGGGTGGATATTGACATCAATTTTGTGAGGGTCTACTTCTAGGAAAATACAATAACTCGCATGATGTTTTTCGCTGATCATGCCGTCGTACGCTTTGGTAATGGCATGATGAAAGTAGGGGTCTTTGAAAAAGCGGTCGTTGACAAATACATATTGCTCACCTCTGCTTTTCTTGGCCATTTCGGGCTTGCCCACATACCCACTGACACGAACG
>JBIKZM010000232.1:0-3063 GCA_044354735.1 Crocinitomicaceae bacterium | reverse complement strand
GACCCAATAAAAAAGGGAGAGTCCGAAAACTCCCCCCTTTCCATCAATCAACATTTTGAATATTAGAAACCAGGATTCTGTTGCAAATTCGGGTTCAGTACCATATCAGATGTTGGAATAGGATACAAATTATATTTGTCATCAACCCCAAGACCAGCAGCATCTCCTCCTTTAAACGGCCACACATAAGTGCTACTCGTAAAGAGACCAAAGCGAATGAGGTCTGTACGGCGCGTACATTCCCAATTGAGTTCGCGTGCGCGTTCGTCAATGAAATCATTGAGTACTAAAGAACTGTAGTTGTTGTTGGCATCTCCGTAAGCACGTTCGCGGATTTTATTCATGTAAGTGAGTGCCGTAGCTTCATCTCCAGAGCGGAATTTGGCTTCAGCATACATCAAGAAAACATCGCCCAAACGGAACATCGGGAAATCGACATCGACGTGAGCAGATGTAGCGTTATTCGAACCGTTCAACCCATCTTTGGTTTTGTTCTTGTATTTAGGATTCGCATACCCTTGTGTAAAGGTACTCATGGAAGTGATATCGATTTGTTGGCCAGCAGTGTAGAACATCCAACGCGAATCTTCTGTCGAATCAGTGAATTTCTCGATAAATGGTCGAGTGGCACGATTGCCAGCCCATTTGCCGTTTACGCCGTAGTCTGCAGCAACCATTGATCCGCCAAGTGCCGAACAAATCATGAAGGTGGTGCCACCCCAAGTCTGAGAATACAAACCGTTGTAAACAACAGGGAAGATGATCTCTGGTGAAGTATTGTTATCGGCTAAAAATAATTCTTGGTAGACGTCGTCTAACTGAAAGTTATTGGAATTGATGATCTTCTCGCAATAGGTTGCGCATTCGTTGTAGCGAGCAGTACCTGTGTATACTTCAGCATTGAGGTACATTTTTGCCATCAGTGCGTGTGCTGCACTGCTAGATGCACGACCGTAGTCAGCTGAAGGAGCAGTGGTGAGCTCGTTTTCAATGGCTTTGAGTTCAGACTCGATGTATGCGAATAAATCGGCACGCATGATTTGCTCAGGCGTGAAGGCGCCAACGCGGTCTTCTTCGGTTACGAAAGGAACGTTTCCAAATAAATCCATGGCGTGGTAGTAGGCCAACGCACGCAAGAAACGCGCTTCGTTGCGCATGGTGACGATGTTCTCAACCTGAGCAGCCGTAAAGCCGCGCTCGTTGAGTTTTTCGTCGCGGGCTTGCCAGATAAACTCATTGCAAAGTGTGATTTGGTAAAAAATACGGTAATACATCCCTTTTACCCAAACGTTGTCGGCATTCCATTCTGTTTTGTTCAGATCGGGAATCCCCGGATCGTTCCAGCCACAAATGGCTTCGTCGGTAGGGAGCTCTTGCATGTTCCACAATACGCGCACATAAGCAGAGAAGCCCTCATCGATGCCTGCGATATCCGCTTGCCCAGCAGGGCCTTGGTTGCCCGTCATGGACATACCAGAGTACAGCTTCGCAAGTACTTTGATGTAGTTATCAGAATCACTGTAAACAGCCTCAGCATTGAGACCGTATTTAGGCGATTGATTTAGGTTTTTGCCACAAGCACCTAATAAAAGTGCGCTGGCCATAAAGGTATAAGCTACTAATCTTTTCATGGTTCAAAAATTAGAAATCAAATGTTAAATTAACTGAATACACGCGTGGACGTGGGTAGAAATTGTTGTCGATACCGCCGCCAATCTCTGGGTCTTGACCTGAGTATTTGGTCACGACAAAAGCATTTTGCACAACGAAACTTACATTGAGGCCCACTTTTTCTTTGGCAAAACCGAGTTTACCAAAGTTGTAGCCCACGTTGATGAAGTCTACGCGCAAGAAATTGGCTTTTTCGAGGTAGTGGTTACTCATCAATTGGCTGGCCGTAACGCGCTGTACTTCGTCTTGGTAATACAAAGAGCTGATGTTATTGAGGTATTTTTTAGTTCCGTCGATTGTTTGGAATACGGCGCTATTAGAGTGGATGTTGTTGTAAATAGTAGCGCCTAATTCAGCACGGGCAGAGAAGCCAGCATACCATTTTTTGTACTGGAAGTTTAGGGCAGTACCAAAGAACATTTTTGGAGCGGCCTGACCAGCGTAGTAGCGGTCTTTGACATTGATAATACCGTCTCCATTTTGATCTACAAATGCATTGGTGTCTTTCCACTTATCCGCTGCTGTCACTTGGCCATCGCCGTTCATGTCGATTTCAGCTAAAGAGCCTACTTCAATGACGTCGCCTTGTGAGTCGTATTGTTGCTCTAAAACAAAGAAAGTATAAGTTGGATAACCCACTTGGTGCGCTTGAATGGTATTGCCAATTCCGCCACCGATACCACCAATCAAAACACCTGGTGAGGTTGTATCCACTACCTGAGACAATTTGACAACGGTGTTTACGTTGTAAGTACCGTTGATGCTCCAGTCTAGGCGCATGTCTTTTTTGGCAATCAAGCCTGTATTGATTGACACCTCAATACCGCGGTTTTGCATAGCACCAACATTCGTTAAGATTTCATTGGTAAAGTTTGTGCCGGCTGGAACAGGAACAGTAGCGAGGAGGTCGCGGGTGTCTTTTTGGTAGACATCTACACTTGCCGAGAAACGGTCATTCTTGAAGCCGAAATCTACACCAAGGTTGTAAGAAGTGGTGGTTTCCCACTTGAGGCTGGCATCAAAACCTGCCGGACGCAAAACTTGATAGTATTGACCACCAAAAGCATATTGGGCAGTAGTAGCACCTTGGAAATAGTTGCCAATATAAGCATAGTCTCCAATACCGTCTTGCTGACCTGTGATACCCCAACCTGCACGAAGCTTCAGCATGTTGATGGTTTTGTTGTTCTTCAAGAACGCTTCTTCTGAAAGGAGCCATGCCGCAGATGCCGCAGGGAATACACCCCAACGTGTTTCTGGGCTAAAGCGAGACGAACCATCGCGACGAACAGAGACATTGACTACGTATTTGCCCGCATAATTGTAGATCGCACGGCCGTAGTAAGACATGAGTACATTGCGCGTGTAGAAAGGAAACGCCGCTTCTGGAGC
>JBIKZM010000231.1:0-3070 GCA_044354735.1 Crocinitomicaceae bacterium | reverse complement strand
CCTTTTTGTAGTAGATGCCATGACGGGGCAAGACGCCGTCAATACGGCCAAAGCCTTCAATGAGCGCATCAATTTTGATGGGGTAGTGCTCACCAAACTCGACGGCGATACCCGCGGTGGTGCAGCGCTTTCTATCAAAGCAGTAGTCAACAAACCCATTAAATTTGTCGGTACCGGCGAAAAAATGGATGCGTTGGATATCTTCTATCCGAAAAGAATGGCAGACCGCATCCTCGGGATGGGCGACGTCGTTTCCTTAGTAGAGCGCGCACAAGAACAATTCAACGAAGAAGAAGCACGTCGTTTGCAAAAGAAAATCATGAAAGATCAGTTCGATCTCAATGACTTTTTAGCGCAGCTTCAGCAGATCAAAAAAATGGGCAACGTCAAAGACCTCATGGGCATGATCCCCGGAATGGGTAAAGCCATGAAAGACGTCGACATTCCAGACGACGCTTTCAAAGGTATTGAATCGATTATTCTATCCATGACACCAAAAGAGCGCGCCAACCCAGCCTTGCTCAATCCTTCTCGCAAAAACCGTATCGCCAAAGGTAGCGGTACCAACATTCAAGAAATCAATAAGTTGCTCAAGCAATTCGAAGACATGCGCAAAATGATGAAACTCATGAGCAACCCACGCAACATGATGGGCATGATGAGCAAACTCAAGGGCATGGGCGGTATGCCAGGCATGTAACACATGGAAAACCAAAACCCATCGGATTGGTATGCGCCAAAACCCGTGCTCGAAAAGGTCAAAGTTCAGAGCAACTGGGGCCTGACGCTTTTTTCGGTTTTGTTATTTGCCCTGAGCTTTCTCTATATTTTTGCTGACGAACTCGATTTTGTTTTTTACTTGGTAACGGTGCTTTTCTTGCATGAAATGGGCCATTACCTCCTGATGAAACAATTCAAATACGAAGACATGCGCATGCTGTTTATCCCGCTGATGGGTGCATTTGTACAAGGCAGTAAAAAGCAATATTCACAAAAAGAAAGTTTTTTAGTCATTGCAGCGGGTCCGTTTCCGGGGGTTGTTTTTGGCCTGACCCTACTGTTTCTAGCCCACCACTACCAACAAACTTGGTTGCTAGAGCTCAGTTTTCTTTTCTTGTTTTTAAATGTCATCAATCTGCTGCCGATAGATCCTTTAGATGGCGGTCAGTTGTTCAAGTTGTTTGTGCGTCAAAAACGCGACTTATTCTTATTGGTTTTTGCCTTGCTATCGTCTTTACTCATGATCACCGTGGGTTACCTCATTGAAAGTTGGATACTTTTTGCCTTTGGCCTCTTGATGTCTTTTAAAGTGCGGAGTTTTCAGCGCAATTATCACCTGCGCCAAGAACTCGATCGGCAAGACCTCAATTACGAACTCAATTACGAAGATTTATCGGACCAAGCCTACCACGAACTCAAGCAAGTGGTGATCGAAAGCAACCCTAAACTCAAACAACTTGAAGCCCTTCATGGCGAGGCCGCACAAGAAGTGATTGCCAGTCATGTCAATGCAGTGTTGTCTGTTCCGATAGAACGAGACGCCAGTTTGCGCTTTAGAATCATATTGGTTTTGCTGTGGTTACTTTTGGTTGGTTTACCCGTCTTTTTGTTAATTGGTCCATTTTTAGATTTTACTTGGTACTTTGAAACACTTTAAAAAAATACAGCTCTTATTTTGTTTACTCGTACTCAGTAGCCAAGCTTCGGCGCAATGCGAGCAAGTGTTGGTGAGCGGTAAAATTGTCGATACGCTGCGCCTGCAAAATTTCTATAACCTTATGGTGGTCAATAAAACTACAGGCCGTGGTGTTTTTGGTCAGCCCAACGGACACTTCTCTGTTTATGCCACAACCGGTGACCTCATTGCGCTATCCACAAAAGGATATCCCATTTATCAATTCGTCGTCAAGCCTGACGAAAACTGTCAATCAAAAGTGTTGGCCTACATTGAGCGCTTGCCGCAAGAAACCCCAGCAGTAATTGTAAGGCCACTCAAAACACTAGAGCAAATCAAAGAAGAGCGCGAAAATTTAGCGCTCAGAGAAACCCGCACCGTTACAGGTGTGAGTGCCTTGCAAAGTCCAATTACTTTTCTTTATCAGGCCTTCTCTAAAAAAGAACAAAACAAGCGCTGGATAGCAGAACAAGAATACAAAGACGACCAACGCCGCATTGTCCAGGAATTATTGAGACTTTATGTAGCCTTTGACATTATTGAGCTTTCAGATGCCGAATTCGATGCGTTCATCACCTTCCTGAATATCGACGAACAATTTATCAAGACCGCCACCGAAATGGAACTCATCCTTTTCATCAAGGATAAATACGATCATTTCAGAAGGCTTTGATTTCGTTCATGATGCGCAGGGCTAATGCGGTCGCTTTTTCTTCTGAAGCAGATTCTGCGTAAATGCGGATAATAGGTTCGGTATTGCTTTTGCGCAAATGCACCCATTCTTTGTCTATATAAATCTTGACGCCATCGGTAGTATCTACCTCGTTTGCTTCGTATTTTTTCGCCATCTGAAGCAAGATGTCGTCGACGTCAGTGGTAGGGGAAAGGTCGATTTTATTCTTGGAAATTACGTAATTGGGGTAGCTTGCGCGCAAAGCAGTGAGGCTGCACTTTTGGTGTGCTAAATGACTTAAAAATAAGGCGATGCCCACCAAAGAGTCACGGCCGTAGTGCAATTCAGGGTAGATGATGCCGCCATTGCCTTCGCCGCCAATGACTGCGCCAATTTCTTTCATCTTGACCACCACATTGACTTCGCCCACTGCAGCGGCTTCATAACGAAGCCCGCGTGCTTCTGTGATGTCGCGCAGCGCACGGGTAGAAGAGAGGTTAGAAACTGTTGGGCCAGGTGTGTGGGTCAGGATATAATCGGCAACCGCTACCAAAGTATATTCTTCGCCGAACATGCTGCCATCTTCGCAAACCAAGGCCAAACGATCCACATCTGGGTCTACGGTGATGCCTAAATGCGCTCCTTTTGCTTTGACGAGGCTAGAAAGTTCGGTGAGGTGTTCGGGTAAGGGCTCGGGGTTGTGCGGGAAGTGGCCTGTGGGT
>JBIKZM010000230.1:0-3073 GCA_044354735.1 Crocinitomicaceae bacterium | reverse complement strand
AGATTTAACCGCATCACCAACGTTTTTTGTCCAGGCAGCGACAACACCTTCTGTCATGGTGTCGCTTAATTTGGGCATGTATACTACTTCAGCCATGTCTTTTTATTTGGGTTTTAGTATTCTTTGATGTAAGGGTAGTCAGTTTGCGTGTAAACGTCTTCGTAGAGCTCATGCGCTTCAGGGTAGGGAGAGTTTTCTGCAAATGCGATTGATTCTTCTACTTCTTTTTTAACCCAGGCGTCGATATCCGTGAGTTCTTTTTCGGAGAGCCATTTTTGAGCGTTGATGACGTTAAGGCAGTGCTCAATTGGATCTTGTTCCATCCATTCGGCAACTTCATCTTTCGTGCGGTATTTTTGTGGATCAGACATCGAGTGCCCTTTGTAGCGGTAAGTGCGGATGTCGAGAAGGGTAGGGCCTTCACCTTTGCGGGCACGGGTTGCCGCTTCTTCGATGGCTTCGTGCACAGATTCCGGACGCATGCCGTTGACAATTTTCGAAGGCATGCCGTAAGAAAGGCCGATTTGAGAGAGGTCAGTGACGTTGGTGGTGCGCTCTACTGAGGTCCCCATAGCGTAATTGTTGTTTTCAATAATGAAAATGACTGGAATCTTCCAAGTCATGGCCATATTGAAGGTTTCGTGGAGCATACCCTGTCGCACAGCGCCATCGCCCATAGAAACAAATGCTACATTTTTAGTGCCCTTGTACATTTCTGCAAAGGCAACGCCAGCGCCCATTCCAATTTGAGCACCCACGATACCGTGGCCACCCATGAAATTAACTTTTTTGTCGAAGAAGTGCATAGAGCCTCCTTTTCCTTTGGAGCAACCAGTGGTGCGGCCATAAAGTTCGGCCATGAGCACACGCGGGTCTGTACCTAATGCAATTGGATGCGCGTGGTCGCGGTAGGCGGTCATGTGTTTGTCGTCGGGTTGGCAAGCACTTGCTGTACCCACCACAATGGCTTCTTGACCGATATAAAGGTGACAGAAGCCTCCAAATTTTTGTTGGATATAAAGTTGACCTGTTTTGTCTTCAAATTTGCGGATCAAGAGCATGTCTTTGTACCACTTGACGTAGGTTTCTTTCGAAAATTTAGGTTTCTCTGAACTTTTAACGGCTTTTGCGCACATAACTTCTTTTTTTATCGGTCACAAATATACAAATGATTCACAAACTATGCTCAAAATGTCAGTTTTACACTAAGTGTTTTCCTTTTAAACTGCTCGCTTCAAATAGGGCTTTAATTGACGCAGAGGAATCGAAAATTCCACGATGCCATTTGCCCAATTCGATACTTCATATGGGTTGTATATGAACCTGATCTCTTTGTCAGTGATTTCAAAGTTGTCAGGTAAATAGAATCCTTCTCCAAAACTAAATTCTGTTTTTTCAAATGGTATTGTCGCCTTGATGCCAACACTTTTTCTAAACGCAATTTCTGCGAGCTTTAATAAATTCTCCTCAACGCGAAGGATATCTTTCAATTTAAGTTCTTTCCCAGATGCTTTGTCAAAATAATAATACCCAATGCCATACATGCCGTGTGCCCCGCCCGTACTAGAACCACTATAATATTTTAAAGTTGCGAAAGTCGCGTGTTGGTCGTTGATTTTGAAGGTGTCAATCATGCTCCAAACACTGAAGTCATCTTTGCTGGCGTCCTTTTTAAAAGCTTGCAGCGATTGATGAATCAGCTCAGTGCTGAGAGGTGCTGTGTAAGGCGCTTGACCATCTTTTCGGTACAAGCTTTTGCGAATGAAGTTATTGATCGAGATCTGCCATTTAGCTAAGGGTAAGGCCGGGTTGTAAAATTGATAGACCACTTTTGACCATTCTTTGTCCCATTTTTCTACAACTTTCTTTTTGGAAATGAGGATGCTGTCCTCGCCTGAAATGAGTAAGGCGGTATCTTTTGGATTGACATCTTGGGCCTGAACCTCCGTTTCCTTTTGCACTTTTTTCTTGACGGTTCGAACTTCTTTTTTGGATTTCGCTTCAGTCTGGCAGGCAAACATCACTAAAAGTGCTAGCGCAAATATGGAAATAGTTTTAAGCTTCATTTGGAGATTTTTTAGTGGCCTTGACCATCAAGTAAACCCCGGCGATGACCAACGGAATACTCAGCATTTGACCTGTGTTGAGGAGTAAAGTGTAGTCGCGGGCGGTTTGGCCGAGTTTGAAAAATTCGCAAATGATGCGAGAACCAAAAATCAGGATCAGAAAACTACCGAAGATAAAGCCAGGTTGCTGCCACTTTTTGAGTTTCCAATAAAGGTAAAGCAAGACGCCAAACGAAATGAAATAACAGATGGCCTCATAAAGCTGCGCTGGATGGCGTGGTGTGGGGTCGTAGTTGCCAATGGCTTCGTTGAAGAAATACTGGAATTCAAAAGCCCAAGGCACATCGGTCACATATCCTACCATTTCGTGATTGACCAGGTTGCCAAGTCTGATAAACGTGGCAGCAATGGCAATTGGAGCAGCGATGCGGTCTAGGATCCAGATGTAGGGGCGCTTCGATACTTTTTTGGTGAAAATATAAAGCGCAATGAGAATAGCAATCGCTGCACCATGGCTGGCCAAACCGCCCTCCCAGATTTTGATGATGTCTCCGGGGTGCGAAAAGTAGCCACGATCTACGATTTGTCCGTGGTCTATTTTGTCCCAGTAAGGCCCATAAAAAAGCACATGGCCGAGGCGTGCGCCAAGAATGGTGGCGAGTACCATGTAGGTGACGAGTGTGTCGAGTACTTTGTCTTCAACTTGCTCAGCTCTGAACATTTTACGGATCACAAAATAGCCCATCACGATGCCCGACACGAAGAGTAGGCCGTACAGATTTGGGGTGCGCCAACCATCAATAAGTTGTGAATCGACGGCCCAATGAATAGAGAGTATCATGTGTTTTGGTTTTGGAGCGCTTGATTTACAAGGGCTTTTGGTTTTTCTTGATGTTCTTGAAATGGCAGCGCGGCAGAACGTCCCTTTTTGAAGATTAAATTGCTTTTGTCTTTACCTTTACGCAATTCTTTTTGCACTTCTAGCGGCAAGTGAATGGTGTCCAGGC
>JBIKZM010000229.1:0-3078 GCA_044354735.1 Crocinitomicaceae bacterium | reverse complement strand
AAAGGGGTCAAAGAAATCATGCTCATTGCCCAAGACCTCACTTACTATGGTTTGGATCTCTATAAAAAACGCGCGCTGTCCGATCTCTTGAAGCGCCTCTCTGACATCGAAGGCTTGGAGTGGATCCGCTTGCATTATGCGTTTCCGTCAGGCTTCCCGATGGATGTATTGGAAGTAATGGCCGAACGCGACAACATCTGTAAGTATTTAGACATGCCTTTGCAACATGGCTCTACACGTATTTTACAGGCCATGCGCCGGGGCATCACCCGAGAAAAAACCGAAGAATTGGTTGCTGCCATCCGTGCCAAAGTGCCGGGCTTGGCCTTGCGCACTACTTTAATTGCGGGCTACCCTTCAGAAACCGACGCCGATTTCCAAGAAATGTACGACTTCGTGGAGCGCACGCGTTTTGACCGCCTCGGTATCTTTACTTACTCTCACGAAGAAAACACACACGCATACGAATTTACCGACGACGTAGAGGCGGCGATCAAAAAAGAACGCGCCGATACCATCATGGAATTGCAAAGCGGTATTTCTTACGAGCTCAATCAGCTCAAAGTAGGTAAAGAATTCAAAGTGCTCTTTGACCGCGCTGAAGGAGATTACTTTATTGGCCGTTCAGAATTTGATTCTCCCGAGGTAGACAACGAAGTGTTGGTGAAAAAATCAGCAGGCTATGTTCGATTGGGTGATTTTTCGCGTGTATTGATCACCAGCGCAGATCACTACGATCTCTATGGGGACCTCGTGCTATGATTTTTAAAGTCGCTACTTTTTTATTGTTGGTTTTGGCCCTGCTCGCTTGCGGTCGCGAAAACCACGCGCGCATGGATCAATTTGATCTATTGGAGCAGAGTGCAAGCGCAGAGCCCATTAAGCACTACAATAAAAAGCTACAGCTCGACAGCATCCAGATTGTATTCCCGCATTTTGGGGGCCATCCTTTCTCCAAATTGATGCAACATCTGCTCAAAAAAGATACCATCGGGGCATTTTGTGTAGGGCAACGAGATGTGCAAATTCACTATAAAGTACTATGGGCCACCGATAAGGTACTCAGTATGAACCAAGAAGTTTGGCTAGATTGCCCGATGTCTGATGGCAAACGAAAAACGGTAGTGAATTACTTGTTTACGCTTGAAGGCAAGCAAATCTCTAGGTTATTTTTAGAGGGTTCTCCTGGCCTCATGCAAACCGTTCAATTGGCCTTGCGCAAGCGCCAGACACCCTATTGTAGCGCGCCCAAAATTGAAGAAGTCTTTCCAATCATCAAATCTGGTAGGGTGGAGGTAACGCCGCATTATGCCAGTTCGCTGTGCGACACCACTTTTAGAAGAAAGGGCATCCATCGCGAAGATTTGCGCATTATTTCTAATAAGTCTTTTCTATCTTTGAACCTAAATAACAATACAAAATAACATGGGATTACTAGACAACAAAGTGGTATTGATTACAGGTGCCTCACGCGGCATCGGTAAAGCCATCGCAGAAACTTGCGTACAACAAGGCGCAACAGTTGCATTTACCTACTTATCATCTGAAGAAAAAGCACAGGCACTAGAAGCCGAACTCACAGCCAACGGCGGAATCGCTAAAGGCTTTCGCTCTGATGCTTCTAATTTTGACCAAGCCCAACAACTCGTAGACGACGTTGTTGCCGCATTTGGCACTATAGATGTACTTGTCAACAACGCTGGTATCACGCGCGACACCCTTTTGTTGCGCATGACTGAAGCGCAATGGGATGAAGTTATCAATACCAACCTGAAATCTGCCTTCAACCTCACCAAAGCTGTTCAAAAGCCGATGCTCAAAGCGCGCTCAGGCTCTATCATCAACATGAGTTCGGTAGTAGGGGTCAAAGGAAATGCAGGGCAGTCTAATTATGCAGCTTCTAAAGCAGGCCTCATTGGTTTTACCAAATCAATTGCTGCTGAGCTCGGTTCGCGCAATATCCGTTGCAACGCCATTGCTCCGGGCTTTATTGAAACTGAAATGACCGAAGTACTCGATCAAGACGTTGTGGCTTCTTGGCGCAACAGCATTCCGCTCAAACGTGGTGGCCAGCCTGTAGATGTTGCCAACGCAACTGTTTTCTTGGCTTCTGATCTATCTGCTTACATTACCGGACAAACACTGCATGTTTGTGGCGGCATGCTCATGTAAACTTATGCAGACCATTCGCCCCAGACGCAACCGTAAAAACAGCGCCATTCGCCAAATGGTGGAAGAAACGCAATTAGGCGTTCAGCACCTTATTTACCCGATTTTTCTCAAAGACGGAAAAGGCATTAAAGACGAGGTGGCATCCTTACCCAACAATTTTCGTTGGTCTTTGGATATGCTCTTGCCCGAGATTGAAGCCTGCCTCAATTTAGGAATCAAAACTTTTGATATTTTCCCTGCGGTAGACGAAGCACTCAAAGATCAAATGGCCAGCTATAGTTGGGCTTCTGACAATTTCTATTTACAAGCCATTTCAGCGATTAAATCTCGTTTTCCAGAGGCAGTTGTCATGACCGACGTCGCAATGGATCCATACTCTTCTGATGGCCACGACGGCTTGGTGCAAAACGGCCGCATTCTCAACGACGAAACCTTGCCCATTTTAGCCAAAATGACCATCGCACAAGCGCAAGCTGGCGCAGACATCATTGGCCCCTCAGATATGATGGATGGCCGTGTGGGTTATTTGCGCAGCGCCCTCGATGAAAATGGCTTTACCGACGTGTCAATCATGTCTTATACGGCTAAATATGCGAGCGCATTTTACGGACCTTTCCGCGATGCGCTCAACTCCGCACCAAAATCTGGCGACAAAAAAACATATCAAATGAATCCGGCCAATAAGCGCGAAGCCTTGCTAGAAGCACAACTCGATTTTGAAGAAGGTGCCGATATGCTGATGGTGAAACCTGCGCTGTGTTACCTCGATGTCATTGCTTTACTCAAAGAGAACTTCCCCTTGCCCATTACGGCCTATAACGTCAGTGGCGAATGCGCCATGGTGTATGCTGCCGCCAAAAACGGTTGGCTAGACTACGAGAGCGCTGTAGGCGAAATGCTCTTGAG